>JAKAXS010000008.1 GCA_021816505.1 Pseudomonadota bacterium | reverse complement strand
GATGCGCCTCGTCGGAACGACGAAGCCGACGATCGCGCAGATCCGCGACCGTACGCACTGGAACTCGTCGAGCCTCGTGCCGCAGGATCCCGTGACGCTGGGTCTGTGCTCGCAGACGGACCTTGATGCCGAAGTGCAGAAGGCCGCGCGGCGCATGGAGCGCGAGCGGCGCGAGCACAACAAGGAACTGGCGAAGTCGGGCACGCTGCTGCCGACCGAAGAGACCACGGCGCCGCCGCCGGTGGAAGCCAAGCCGTTCGCTGAGATCCTCCAGCCGAAGGTGGAAGAGCAGCCTGCCGAAGAGAGCGAGACCGACGAGGCCGCTCGCATTCTCGCCAAGCTGCGCGGGCTTCCCAGCAAGCCGGAGCAGGCCGAAGACGAGGAGTGAGCGTCGTCGACAGTTGCGAGAAGTTGCAAGGGGTCAGATCTTCGGTCTGGCCCTTTTTGCTAGCTGAGGCCCGACCACCACGACAGCAGCATGTCGGCTACGAGGCCCAGGAACAGGGCGATGCCGACGTCGCGGTTGGAGCGGAAGCGCCAGAGGCAGTTCTCCGGATCGCGGATGTTGAGCGTCGAGACCTGCCAGGCCAGCTGCAGCGAAACCAGCGCGATGCACATGTAGAAGAACAGGTGCGTGCCCGCGAAGAAGCCGGCCGCGACCCAGAACAGCACGGCAGCCGAATAGAAGCCGCCGACCCAGGTGATCGTGTCGTCGCCGAACTTCAGCGCCGTCGACTTGAGGCCGATGGAGGCATCGTCCTCGGCGTCCTGGTGGGCGTAGATCGTGTCGTAGCCGATGGTCCAGCACACCGAGCCGACGAACAGCAGCATCGGCGCGATGTCGAGCGAGCCTTTCACGGCGGCCCAGCCCATCAGCGCACCCCAGTTGAACGCCAGGCCGAGGACAAACTGTGGCCAGTAGGTGATGCGCTTCATGAAGGGGTAGATGAACACGAGGCTCAGCGATGCGATACCGAGCAGGATCGTGAAGCCGTTGAACGCGATCAGGACGAAGAACGCCATGAAGGCGAGGATGCCCGCGAACGCCAGGGCTGCCTCGGGCGTGACGTCACCGGAGGGGATGGGGCGCCGGGCGGTGCGGGCGACGGCGGCATCATAGTCGCGGTCGGCCCAGTCGTTGAACGCGCAGCCCGCGCCGCGCATCAGGAGCGCGCCGATCGCGAACAGGATGAGATAGTTGACGTTCGGATATGGCCGGCTCTGCGACACCTCGGCCAGTGCCACGGACCACCAGCAGGGGAACAACAATAACCACGTGCCGATCGGACGGTCGAGCCGCGCGAGCCGCAGGTAAGGGCGCACCGTCGCGGGCGCATAGCGGTCGACCCAATTGCCGGCCACGGCATCGGCGGGGCCAAGGCCATTGTCGATCGGAACGGGAAGCTTTGGTTCGGTCATCGAAGTCCGGTCATTCGTTTGCGGCGAACCTAGTCGGGGTGCGGGGCCGCCGCAACCGTGACAGACCTATTTGCCGCGCACGCCGCTTGGGTTAGGTAGGCGCATGGGAAAATATGACTTTACCGCCCAGCGTTTGTTCGTCAGCCAGCCGCTGACTGACGGAGCCGAGGTCGATCCGGGTCCGGATGCCGCGCACTACCTCGTCCATGTGCTGCGCCTGAAAGAGGGCGCCGACATTCTGCTGTTCAACGGAACCGACGGCGAGTGGCGCTGCCGCATCGCGACGGTTACCAAGCGGGCGTGCACCCTGCGCTGCGAGGAACAGGTGCGGGTGCAGGATACGTGGCCGGACATCGACTATCTGTTCGCGCCGCTGAAGCGGTCGCGGCTCGACTACATGGTGCAAAAGGCGGCCGAGATGGGTGTCGCCCGGCTGCAGCCGGTGCTGACGCAACATACGATGGCGGAACGCGTCAATCTCGATCGCATGCGCGCCAACGCCATCGAGGCGGCGGAGCAGTGCGGGATCATGCATATCCCCGACGTGCGAGAGCCGATGAAGCTCGACGCGGTATTGGGGGCCTGGGACACGTCGCGCACGCTCATTTTTTGTGACGAGGCGGCGGACGTCGCCAATCCCATCGAAGCTATGAGGGATCTGCCAGGCAGCAAGCTGGCCGTTCTTGTGGGGCCCGAGGGCGGCTTCTCAGAAGGCGAACAGAAACTGTTGCGCGGAAAGCCCTACACACGGGCAATTTCGCTAGGGCCCCGCATTCTGCGGGCCGATACCGCGGCCGTCGCCGCCCTTGCGCTGGTCAATGCAGTAGCCGGGGACTGGCGATAGGTGGCATAACCGGCCCGCCGCGGGGGGGTTACCTAAAGACTGTTGGCGTACGCTGGGGGAGTTCATGCGTCTCTTTGCTTGGATCGGCGCATCCGTTGCCGTGCTGGCGATCCTACTGGTCGGCTCGGCGTGGCTCGACGGGCAGATCATGCCCTATCCGGAGCCCGGCCAGTTGATGGCCCAGCGGGCCAACCAGACGCTGACAGGGGCGGCATGCGAGGGCGATGAATCGTGCCTGGCGAACGCCGCGCCCATTGCATCGTTTGGCGAGTACAGGCGTTGCGGCGGCTACATCGAGAGCGAACGCGCGGGCAAGAGCCGGCTGGCATGTTCGGAAAGCCAGCTGACCGACATCTACCTGAAGGGCCGCGGCGAAGGGAACTCGTTCTACCGCGAATTCCGCCGCGCCTGCCGCACCCACGATTTCTGCTACACGCACGCGGCCAGCGCCTACTCGCCGAAAGATGACGCCGATAAAGTCCGCGCGCAATGCGATGCCGGTTTGCTGGCCGATGCGGTGCGCGATTGCACGCTCATCAACCCGCTGCCGGGCGAGTGGCGCCAACGCCGCTTCTGCCGCTGGCGCGGCATGGCCGCCTACACGAGTGTCGCCTGGTTCGGGCAGGACAGCTTCATCTCCAAGTCGGCTGCCACGTGCGACTACGAGCCGGCACCGCATGGCGCGCGCGATCAGGTCGTCAGCGGGCGCTTTCTCGCGGCCGCAGTCGACCGCGCTCCCGAGCAGGTCCTCACCATCGTCGAGGAGGCCGAGAAGGCCGGCGTGACGATCGAGGTTCAGGCGCTGACGAGCGAGGGTGGATCGGCGCGCCTGGCAGCAATCGAGAAACTGACGCCGGCGCAGGTCGTGCTCGGCGACCGCGAGCAATACTGTGCGGGTGCCGGTGGAACGCAATGGGCGACGTGTCCTCAGACGCTGGCCGACGTCGGCTTTATGCCAGAGGACTGGCTGCGCTTCGCGCCGGTGGTGGTCGACAGCGACGGCGACGGCGTCGACGAGATCATTCTCGTGTCGCTGACGCAGGGGTCCGGCCTCGTGTTCACGCATGTGAAGACTGCAGTCGATGCGGCAGGCGCGATCGTGTTCGCTCCGGTCAAGGCGTTCATCGCGCTCGACCGCTGGGGCGAGTTCGGCGTCAACGCCAGCAAGGGCGCGGCGCCGCTGTCGGGTGAGTTCGCCAATCAGCTCGCCGCGCACAACTTCACTGTCGTGCAGCGGCCGCCGTCGGGGTGCGAGGCGCTGCCGGACGTCGGGCCCGAGGACATCGTGCTGATGGGCGCGCGGGCGGACCTCAAGACTGACAACGTGGCGCGGCGCTTGTATCGGTTCTGGTTCGACGCCACGGCCGGCAACTGGACCATGCAGCGCGACCAGTTCACCGACGACGGCCACTACATGTCGCAATGTGCCGGCGTGCTGGATGCCGGCGCGCCGGACCACACGTCGCGGCTGCAGTATCCGGCGATGGCGGTGCGCGGTCCTGTTCGCTGCAAGGGGCAAGGCGTCATCCGCGAAACGCTTTCGGCCATCGTGCGCGAGAACTGTCCAAGCTCCACGGGCAAGGCGACGGCGGGATATCTCAACGACGTCGACTTGATGTCCTACAACCTGGAGCCGCGCTACACCGGCGATGACGACGAGAAAGATCCGGCGGCGCGGCTGAAGCTCGCTTACCCATCCTGGCTGCCGCTGACGTGGAACGAGGCGGCCGATCCCGTGATGACGTCGCGCGCGGCGCGGCGGGCCGGCGTGCTGATGGTGTCGGCCTATGTCGGCGGGCAGAAGGGGGATGGATCGCGTACGCGTTTTCCCCTCATTTCCGTGCTGCGTCTCGATCAACGCTTGATGCTGACTGCGAAGGAGGCGTGGCGCCAGCGCCTGCCGGATACCGTCGGGCAGCCTCCGGCTCAGTACGCGCTGCTGCAGACAGGTCTTGGGCGGCATCGCGCGCGCACCCTCACGACGGCAAACAAGTCGACGCAGGACGTGCAGCGGCCCTATTGGGATCGCGACGCGTTCGGCGATCCGCGCATGTTCTTCGAGCTGCCGAGCATACTGGCGCCCTTCTCGATCAACGGCGATCCGGGTTTGTCGGTCGTGATGTTCGCCAACTGCACGACCTTCCGGGTGACACAGAAGGTGACCGAGTGTCCTGAGCCTGCCGATCAGAACATCATGACCAAGAACACGCTTCAGGTGTTGATCGCGCCGATCTCGTCCGGGACCGTGGATGGCACGACGCCGGTCGACTACGGCAAGCCGCCGCGTTGGCTGGAGTGCCCGATCCCCGAAGGCGGCACGATGCTGGAGGCGCCCATTCGCCCCGATCTGCAATGGCGCGAGTCGTTGCTCTACAATGAACCGGTGCTTCCGGGGCGGTTCTTCGCCGGCGAAACCGGCGGGGCACTGGCCATCGCCTATCGCGCCGCCAAGGGCCGGCTGGCGCTGACGAGCCTGCGTAAAGACGGCCGCAGCTGGAAGCTCGGACCCCAGACCTGCCGGACCATGAGCCGCATCGGCACGGACCCGCCCCCGCGCGACGTGTGGATGATGAAGTTGAACTGATCCGCGGGTAGTGCGGCATGCAACTCTAGGCCCGCGCGGGACTTGTGTGGTTGCGGCGAAGCCCCCATAACCTCGCGATCACGGCGGGCTGCCGGCCGGGCCGCGCGAACACATTCGAAGGATGCTTAATGTCGACCCGCCAGGACGGAGCGCCGAGTGAAGCTGTGCGCTCGCGCGACGATCTCGTCGCGTGGATTGCGGCCGGCGAGAAGCCCGAAAGCGCGTGGCGCATCGGCACAGAGCACGAAAAGTTCGTCTTCCATACCGATACCCTTGGCCCGGTTCCGTACGACGGACCGCGCGGGATTCGCGCTCTGATGCAGGCGATGATCGACCGCTACGAGTGGGAGCCGATCAAGGAGGGCGACACGATGATCGCGCTCCACTGTCCGCAGTGTGAGGCGCAGGGCCGCCCCACGGGAACCATCAGCCTGGAGCCGGGCGGGCAGTTCGAGCTTTCGGGCGCGCCGGTCGTCTCGCTGCACCAGACGGCGGCCGAAACGGAGGAGCATCTGCGCGAGGTGCTCACCATCGGCGAGGAACTGGGCATCGGCTTCCTCGGCGTCGGCTTTTCGCCGAAGTGGACCTTGGCCGAAACGCCGATCATGCCGAAGCGCCGCTATGCCGTGATGACGAAGTACATGCCGCAGGTGGGATCGCGCGGCCTCGACATGATGTATCGCACGGCAACGATCCAGACGAACCTCGACTTCGGCAGCGAGGCGGACATGGTGAAGAAGCTGCGCGTGTCGCTGGCTCTGCAGCCGATCGCAACGGCGATGTTCGCGGCCTCGCCATTCACGGAGGGGCGTCCCAACGGCTTCAAGTCGTTGCGCAGCGAGGTCTGGCGCGACACCGATCCCAATCGCACGGGCATGCTGCCGTTCGCGTTCGAGGACGGCATGGGATACGAGCGCTACGTCGACTACGCGCTGGATGTGCCGATGTACTTCGTCTATCGCGGCGGCAACTACATCGATGTCGCGGGTGCGTCGTTCCGCGATTTCATGGCGGGCAAGCTCGCAGCGATGCCGGGTGAGTTCCCGACCATCGACGACTGGTCCGATCATTTGACGACGTTGTTCCCCGAGGTGAGGTTGAAGCGCTTCCTGGAAATGCGCGGCGCCGACGGTGGACGCTGGAAGCGCATCTGCGCGCTGTCGGCGTTCTGGACCGGTCTGCTCTACGACAGCTCTTCGCTCGACGCTGCGTGGCAGCTGGTGAAGGATTGGACGGCGCAGGAGCGCCAGGATCTGCGCAACGCGGTGCCGAAGACGGCGCTACAGACGCCGTTCCGATCCATCACCGTGCAGCAGATCGCATCGGAGGCCTTGCGGATTTCACGCGCCGGGTTGGCGCGCCGCCGCTTCCTCAGCCTGCGCAACCAGGACGAGACGATTTACCTTGAGCCGTTGGAGACACTTGTGACGGCGGGCCGCACGGCGGCGGATGAGCTTCTGGAGCGCTATCACGGCGCGTGGAAGGGCAACGTGGACTTCATCTTCGCGGAACATGCATTCTGAGTGCGGCGCTTCCGCCGCGGCGGAGTTCACGCGACATTCATGAGATCCACGGTAGCGTCGGGGCTTGTCGATGCTAAACTGGTCTTGCGGTTTAGCCGTTGCTGGCGTTCTGGCGCTGGGAGAACGAGTTGAGATTGCGCGTTAAGACTTTGGCTAAGTTCCTGGGCCTGCTCGCCGTGGCAGCTGCAACGAACCTCGTAGCCGTTTCGTCCGTGCACAGCGAGGGCGCGAGCCAGTGCGCGGCGCAATGCTATGCACAGGAAAAATCGTGCATGCGCGCCACCAAGGGCGGATCAGCGTGCGACTCTGTCCTCACGCGATGCCTGCAGGGCTGTCGCACGCGGCGCTAGGTCGTGCTTCGGCGCGAGCCCCAGGCAGACCCGAATGATTTCCATAGAGCCGAGCAGGGCGACGTTCCAGTCGAACGGACGCGTATCTGACGTGGCTGCGTCGTCGTCCAGCTTCGTGGGAATGTGGATGAACCCGGCAACCGCGGTACGCGGAAGTGCCGCAGCGTGGTGCAGCGTTCGATAGAAGACGGTGTTGCAAATGTAGCTTCCCGCGTCGCCGGATAGGGCGACCGGCAGATTCAATGCCGACAGATGCGCGACGATGTCGTCGCTCGGCAGGCGGGTCGGCAGGCTCTCCGTCCCTTCGCTCTCGATATGCGCCGCGGACGGCAGCACGCCAGACGCGTCTGCGGTTGCCGCACAGCGATTGAAGGCGGTCGTCTCCACGGCAAAGCCGGTTGCACGTTCGGAGACGCCGAAGTGCAGCACGACTTTCGGGCTGTGTTCGAGGTAGAGTTCCGCCAGGCGCTGCGGTGCGCGCGCCCATTCGGTGGGGAAGATCTCCGACACGATCGCATGCCCGCGAAAACGTCGCGCTGCTCGCTTTGCCAGTTCCGGGACGAGGCGCGATGTCAGATTTTCCGGCGTGCCGGGAAACGGGCCGAAGCCGGTCAGCAGTATCGTCGGCCGTCCTTCCGGCATTGCGCGAGCCTCAATTGAAGACGCCGAAATAGACGATCCCGGCCATGACCGCGGCACCTGCGATGACGGCGAGCAGGCGCGCCGGTGCGCGCGCCGATGGCACTCTGATCAGCAGGATCACCTGCCAAACGAGGGCCGCGATGATCGCGAGGTAGACCAGGAACAGGATCAACTGAGCCACGTCGTCAACGCTCCTTCAATGCGCGGTCCAGCCGCCGTCGACCGGGAGTGCGGCGCCCGTGATCTGGCTTGCCGCATTTGTCGTCAGGAACACGGCGAGGCCGCCCAGTTGTTCCACGGTGACGAACTGCTTGGTGGCCTGAGGCGCAAGCATCACGTCGCGCACGACGGCATCTTCGCTGATGCCGCGCGACCGTGCGGTGTCCGGGATCTGCTTCTGAACGAGGGGTGTCAAAACGTAGCCGGGACAGATGGCATTGCACGTGACGCCGTGCTCGGCGACTTCGAGGGCCACGGTTTTCGTCAGGCCCAGGAGGCCGTGCTTAGCCGTGACATAGGCGGCCTTGAACGGCGAGGCGACGAGCGCGTGCGCCGAAGCGACGTTGATGATGCGGCCCCACTTGCGCTGTTTCATGCCGGGCACGACGAGCTTGATGGCGTGGAACGCGGACGTCAGGTTGACGGCGAGGATGGCATTCCACTTGTCGTCTGGAAAATCTTCGATGGGGGCGACGTGCTGAATGCCGGCGTTGTTGACGAGGACATCGATCGGGCCGAGTTCGCTTTCGGTCGCCGCGATCAAACCAGCCACCGTGCCGGCACGGGAGACATCCGCGGCGTGATAGGCGACGCGTGTCCCGTGTGCGTTGGACAGGCGCGACCGGAGCTCTTCAGCATCGCGCGCTGGGCGAGAGCCGTGCAACATCACGTCGTAGCCGGCAGCGCACAGCGCCTCTGCGATTCCCAGGCCGATGCCGCTGGTCGAGCCGGTGACAAGAGCGGTCTTTGCCATACCGTCAGCTCTCCTTGGCGTGCAGGCCCATCAGGCTCATCACTTCGACGGCCGCCAATGTCGGCAGCAGCTTGCCGTCGCGGACATCGGCTTCGATCTGCGGCATGCGCGCGGCCACTTGCGGATTGGCGCGCAGGGCGGACATCAGGCGATCGTGGAGCATATCGCGCAACCATTCAACGGCCTGACGCTTGCGGCGGGCTTGGAATGTTCCGTCGGCCGTCATTGTCTCGCGATGCTCGATGATCTTACCCCACATGTCTTCGAGGCCGGTGTTGTCGCGGCCGGAGATGGTGAGCACGGGCGGAAACCATGCAGCGTCCTTGGGTGTGAAGATCGTCAGGGCGGCCTGATACTCCGATGCGGCGCGGCCGGCGCGGTTGATGTTGTCGCCATCCGCCTTGTTGATGGCGATCATGTCGGCGATTTCGATGACGCCCTTCTTGATGCCCTGAAGATCATCGCCTCCGCCAGCCAGCAGAAGTACGAGGAAGAAATCGACCATGTCGGCCACCGCGGTTTCGGATTGGCCGACGCCGACGGTCTCGACGATGATTACGTCGAAACCGGCCGCCTCGCACAGGGCCATCGTCTCGCGCGTCTTGCGGGTGACGCCGCCAAGTGTGCCGGATGTCGGGGACGGGCGGATGAAGGCATTCGGCGTTTGTGCCAGGCGGTTCATGCGCGTCTTGTCGCCCAGGATCGATCCGCCCGTGCGCCGCGACGTTGGATCGACGGCGAGCACCGCGACCTTGTGGCCGGCATCCACCAGGTTCATGCCGAGTTGATCGATCGTCGTCGACTTGCCCACGCCCGGCACGCCGGTGATGCCTAAGCGCAATGCACCGCCGGTCGCGGGCAGCAGTTCCTGCAGCAGGCTCTGCGCTTCCGACTGATGCTCGGGCTTGGTGCTTTCGACCAACGTAATCGCACGAGCCAGAACGGCGCGCTCGCCGGCGCGGACGCGTTCTGCCATCTCTTTGATCGCATTCGGATTTGCGGGCGTGCTGCTCGCCATACCTGGTCCTTATCCGCCGGCCGTCAATTTGCCCGGAACCGGCCTTAAGCCTCGCGCTTGTCATGGCCGCGAAACAAGGGTTGCGCAAGGCTCTGATCGCCACGCCGCTTTGGCCGTGGCGCGTTTGGAGCGCCGCAGGTATTGAGGGTGCGGACTATTCAAGGCACGCGGTACGGATTGCAGACATGAAATTCAGTGGGGACATCATGTGGGGTAAATCGGCTCGCCGGTCGCGGACCGCGAGCGCTGCGTCGTCGGTCGCGAAGATTGCCACGGCACTTCTGGCGCTGCCGCTGCTGCTCGCCGCCTGCGATGCCCCGAAAATGAGCAAGGCGCCACCGAAGGACGAGACGACGCGGGCGGATACCAAATATCCAGCCGACCGCGGTCCCGCCGGTGGCGCCGCGAAGCCGGGTGATGGCCGGCCGGGCGCGTCGGGCCGCTGGGATGCGGCCGAGGCCGACCGCAGCGCCGAGGGTGCCGCGCCGGCGGCTCCGGCACCAGCCCCGGCTCCCCCGCCGCCGGCCGCGTCCGCACCGCCACCTTCTGTTGAGGGACCGTCGGCCATGAACAATGGAGCGGGATCGGCTGCTCCGAAGACACGATCGTTCGGCGGTGCCGGTGCTGCGGCCAAGAAGGCCGCGCCGCCGCCGGCTTCAGCGCAACCAGGACAGGTGGCAGGGGCACCTCCGCCGGCACCCGGTGCGGGCGTGACGAAGCCCGGCACGGCAGTGGTGGACGAGAAGAGCGATTGGGATGTGGTGCCGGTATTTTTCGGCACCGACCGTGCCCGCGCGACCGATCCCAAGCGTATCGCCTATGGTTCCGATCGCGGGCGCAAACTGGAACTCGGCCGCGCTTTGATTACCGTGCCGAAGTCTCACGAAGTGCCGAACATCGAGCGGCCGTGGGCGATCAAGGTGCCGTACTTCGACGTCAAGCTGTACGAGCAGGCGGAAGATCCCAAGAAGCATTTCACGATGAAGGAAATTCAGGCGCTGACGAAGGACCAGTTCCTGGCCTTCGTGCGTGAGCGGCTGGCCACATCGTCGCGCTACAAGGATCACGCCGTGATTTTCGTGCACGGCTACAACACGGCGTTCGACTCGGCGATTTATCGCACGGCGCAGATGGCGTACGACCTGAAGTTCGACGGCGCGCCGTTTCTTTACAGCTGGCCGTCAGGCGGCACGTTCGAGAGCTATACGTACGACCGGGAAAGTGCCGGGCAGTCACAGCCGTTCATGCGCGAGTTTCTCGATCTGGTCGTGAAGGAGACGGGTGCCAAATCGGTGTCCATCATCGCGCATTCGATGGGCAACCAGCCCGTCCTGCAGATCCTGCGCGACTTGCGTTACACGAAGCCCGAGGGCGTGCAGATCAGCCAGATCATCCTCGCCGCACCCGATGTCGACCGCGACAACTTCGAGAACATCGCGAAAGAGATCAAAGGCATGGCGAGCGGCATGACGCTCTATGCCGCCGGTAATGACCGGGCGCTGAACGTTTCGAAGCGCTTCAACGGCGGCGTGCCGCGTGCGGGCGACGTACCCGCCACCGGTCCTCTCGTCCTCGCGGGCATCGACACGATCGATGTGACGAGCGCGGGGATGGAAGGGCTCTACCTCAACCATTCCGGCTATGCCGAGAACGAAGCGTTGCTGGCAGATATCGCACTGATCATCCAGACGGGTGAGCGTCCGCCGGACAAGCGCTTCCCCATTCTGCAGAAGGTGCAGACGGGCAGCGGCGAGTACTGGAAGTACCCGCCGAAGCGATGATCGTCACGGCGCGGCCGTCGGTGTTGCCTCGTCTGGCTGAGGTGCCGAGGCAGCCGGCGTTTCATCGGTGGCCGCCGCCGGCTCCTCGGCCGGAAGCGGCGCCGCCTGCGGGATCGGCTCGGCGGGTGGTTTCGGCGCCGGCGTGTTGTGAATGGCGATCTGCTGGCCTTCGATCAGCGCCTTCGCCTCGTCGTACGACTTCACCTGATAGACCAAGCCGGCCTTGATCACGTACAGCCACTCCAGCTTCTCGCTGCGGGCCAGGTCTTCGGGCGTGATCGATTCCAGCGACGCCAGGTTCTGCTGGCGGAACTGAACGGCGGTGTCGCGTGCCTTCTTCTTGTCGAGGCGCTTCCAGCCGTTCTCGGTCGGCAACCAACGGCGTTGGCGCTGCAAAAATACGACCTCACGAAGCGCCGACGGGGGCAGCTTGCCCGCCTTTATGGCTTCGATCGTGGTCTCGACGAAGCCGATCTGCACGAGGCCTGAACAGATGAACTCGCTCGGCGGCTTCCACTCGTTGTCTTTATAGGCTTGAACCGTGCGGTCACGATTGCGGCGCGCCGCGGTCTGGACACCGAACCACAAATTGCGAGCGATGCGGCCGATCGCCCAATAGTTATAGCTGTCCTTGATCTTCTCCAGCAGCACGCCGCGCACGCGGCCCTGCATCTCTTCATCGAACCACTCGTTGCGGAAACGCTTGATGGCGATGAACGACGACTTGTCGGCGATGTAGTCGCGCAGGTTCGTCAAATCGACGCCGCTCGATCCGGCTTCGATGACGAACGTGCTGGGAATGCCGGTCTCCTGGCGTGGCCGGTTGAAGACAAGCGCGGCATGCGAGTAGGGGCTGTCCGTTGCCCAGCGGATGAGGGCAGATGTCGGGTCATAGTCGCGACGTGTCAGCACCACGTCGGATCGTGTCAGATATTCCTTGGCCAGGAACTCGTCGATCTTCATCGGCCATTGCTCGGGGGCAGCGGCCAGTTCAGCCTTCTGCTCCTGTGTCGGTTCGACGGCGGGGACCGGCACCTCGTCGCCCGGGACGAGCGCTTTCGATCCGCCGGCCGAGACGGCGAAGGCCAGGGCAAGGGCCGTGGCGACAACAAGCTTCCTGTGCATAGACGTCCTCCCGAACGCAGCGCTCCCGGCGCGCCGGACAGTATGGCATCGGGCCGGGCGTTGTTCAAACCTACCGGTCTGAGTGCATTCTAAATATGAATGGCGGCGCGCAGCTTCTCGGCGTTGGCCTTCAGGACCTCGGGGTCCTCCATTTGGCCGGAGTGGGGCCGCAGAGGCGTCCCGTCCTGCCGCGGAATGACATGAATGTGCAGATGGAAGACCGTCTGCCCACCCGCAGGTTCGTTGAACTGCAGGATGGTTAAGCCGTCGGCATCGAAGGCGGCGATCGCGCCGCGCGCGACCTTCTGAACGAGCGCGGCGAGGGCGGCGAGTGTCGTGGGATCGGCATCCAGCATGTTGCGGGACGCGGCCTTGGGAACGACCAGCGCGTGGCCCGGCGCCTGGGGCATCACGTCCATGAAGACGATGGCGTCATCGTCTTCGTAGACTTTGTGGCACGGGATCTCCCCACGCAGAATTTTAGCGAAGATGTTTTCCGTATCGTAGCTCATCGCTCACTCCGCCAGATGCTGTCGCTGCCTTTAGACTGGTGGGTGACGGCGCCGTCAAGCTCCGCCGCCGGATTTCTTGAAGGGGCCGTAGGCGCTCAGTAATTCGGCACTCTCGCGAACGGCTTCGCGTTCTCGCGCCAGATAGTTCTCGACGGCCCGCCGCAATCCGGCGTCGGCGATGAAGTGCGCGGAGTAGGTTTCCGTCGGCATGTAGCCGCGTGCCAGCTTGTGTTCGCCCTGCGCCCCGGCCTCCACCCGCGCGAGCCCGTGCGCGATCGCGTAGTCGATGGCCTGGTAATAGCAAACCTCGAAATGCAGGAAGGGATGGTGACCGATCTCGCCCCAGTAACGGCCGTAGAGGCAGTCGCCGCCGATGAAATTCAGAGCGCCGGCGACATAGCGTCCGGCCTGCTTCGCCAGAATGAGCAGCACGCGCTCCGGCATCGCGGCACCGATCAGCGAGAAGAAGGTGCGATTGAGATAGGGGCGGCCCCACTTGCGGCTGCCGGTGTCCATGTAGAACTCATAGAAGGCGTCCCAGTCCGCTTCCGTGATGTCTCGGCCCGATTTGAGTTCGATCGAGATATCGTTGTCCAGCGCGGCGGCCCGCTCCTTTCGAATGGCCTTGCGCTTGCGCGAGGCGAGCGTCGCCAGGAAGTCGTCGAAGGACCGATAGCCGGCGTTGATCCAATGAAACTGCTGATCGATGCGCTGCAGGAAACCGAGCTTGCCGAGGGCTTCCCATTCGGGCTTCGTCAGGAAGGTCATGTGGACGGAGGACGCGTCGAGTTTCTCGGCCAGCGTCACGCAGCCGGCGGCCAGCAGCTGCAACCCGTGACGCGCGCTTTTGCCCGGACGCGTCAGCAGCCGCGGACCGGGTACCGGCGTGAAAGGCACCGCCACCTGCAGCTTGGGATAATATTGGCCGCCCGCGCGCGCGAACGCTTCCGCCCAGCCGTGATCGAACACGTACTCCCCACGACTGTGTGTCTTGAGGTAGAGCGGCATCGCGGCGCACAGGCCTGCGTCGTCGTCGGCGGTCAGATGCTGTGGAATCCAGCCGCTGCGCACGTCGACCGTGCCTGCCTTCTCGAGCGCGTCCAGGAAGGCGTGCGAGACGAACGGATTGTGGACGGCCGGATCTGGATTGGCCAGGGCGTCCCAAGCATCCGCGTCGATCTCGGCGATCGACGACGAGACCTTGACGATCTGCCTTTCAGCCTCACCCACGCCTCACTCCGCCGTCAGATCTTGACATCTCTACCGGCCCAAGGTGGACATCGCCTGCTGATTTGACAACCTCTCAGCGTGGCAGCAGGAGACGAGGATGCAAGTGCCGGAGCAAAAGCCGGAGTTCGTCTGGCATGGCTCGTCGGGCCGTGGCATCAGCGTGTGGCCAATCCTCAAGTGGAGCATCATTGCAGCCGGGCTGGCAGGTATCGGCTGGGCGGCTATTCCAATCGTCGTTCCCGTGGTTGCGGACCTTGCGCACAAGCTGACCGCCAGCTCGCCCGCGGAGCTACCCGAGCCGCAGCCGGCCGCTACGGACTCTCCGGTTCAAGCTGAGCCGGCTCCCGCCGCGCCCGCGACCCCGCCGGCAACGCCTTGGGCACAGGTCCCCGACGCTGAGGCACCTCCGCCGCCGGTGACCGCGCCGGCGCCCGCCGCGACACCTTCGGCCGTGCCCTCAGCTACCCCACCAGCCACGCCTTCAGCCACGCCATGGGCCGAGGTGCCGGCCCAGAAGGAACCGTCTGCGCCCGCCGCCGGAGCCGCCGCTGGTCCTTCGCCGGCCGATGCGGAAGGCGTGCCTGCGACCGCGCCGCCCGCAGGTGAAGGCGTCCCGCAACTCGCCCCTCAGACGGGTGACCCGCCAGCGTCTGCAGCCGAACCCGACACGGGTGATGGAGAGCCGCCCGCCGAACTGGAGGGTGGCGACAGCTTCGCTCCGAAGGCGGCTCCGGAAGCACCTGCCGAGGCGGCACCGGCAAAGCCGAAGCCACGCACGGAACGGCGCACCCGCCCCGGCGAACCCGGACAACCGGATCCCTCGGGACGGGGTGATGGCTATTGGAACGGAAGCGACTTCAATTGAACCGGAGCGGCGCGCGGCCTAGCGCTCCTCGCATTTAAAGTCCACCTTGACCCACGGCAGGTCGAGTTTGCAGTTGCCGTTCTCTCGCTTCAGATACTTGTCGACATTGAGCTTGCCCAGATCGAGGCCGCCGGCGTCCGCCGTTTCGGTTTCGCCGGTATCTGCCTCGGCGGTCTCCGTGTTGGCCGGGCTCTCATCCGTCGCCTGAGGGGGCGCGGATTTTTCGGTAGCCGTGGCTTCCTTGTTCAGTTCAGCACGCAGTCGCGCCTCGGGCGTCCGCTCGTTTGGCTTGTCGGCCGTGACGGCCGTGGCAGCCGCCGGCGCGGCTGCCGCCGTTTCCACCGCCGGAGCGGCAGCAGGTGCCGGAGCTTTGGCCGTTTCGGTGCCGCAACGCTGCAGGTCGGCCGGAGCCCGCTTCCAGATCATCGTCTTGGAGAAGAACTTGCTGCCGGCGTAACCCGTCACGCGCAGGCGGTCCGTATCGAGCGGCTTCAGCTCGACGTCATAGCGCTTTTTCTTTTCCGGGCTGTAGATCCAGCCGTTGTCCCAGACGCCGGACTTCAATGCCTTCGCGTCGCCGATGATCTGGCGGCCGCAGCCTTTGGCATCGCTGCCGTCTTTGACCCAGACGACGTGGCCGCACATGCCGCCGCCGCAAGGTTTGATTTCTATGGCGCCCCGGCCCGTATCGTTGAACCAAACGCCCGCCACGTCCGATGCGGCGGAAGCGGTTGCCGGCACCAGCAGCGTGGCTGCAACGAAGGCCGGGAGGAGGGCGCGGTTGAGCATGGTCTGATTTCTCGTCATGGCATCATCCTTTCCTTTGATGCCCGTACATGCAGACAATCCCGCCGCGCCGCTGTGCCCTGGGGAACCCTGACGACGATTGACGGATGGCAATAGCTTGGTGGGACGGCCCCGCTAATGGATTAACCGGCGGCTCCCGGCGCCATTCGCCCGGTCACGAAACCCGCTTCAAATAGCCGTCTGGAGCAACCGAGATCAGCAACTTGTGGTCGATCTCGTTGTCGATTTCGAATTGCTTGTTGTGCTTTAAGAATTCATGGACCGCGGTTTTCGGGCTGTCGCCCTTGTCCCAAGGCCGATCCGGGAATGAGCCTTCGGGCATGTCTTCGATCAGGGTGTCGAAGACGATGCAGTAGCTGCCGACGCTGACCAACGGTGCGTAGGCGTTCAACTCTGCCAGCACGTGATCGTGAGTGTGGTTCGAGTCGAGAGCAACAAGCACGCGTTTTGCGTTACCGACTTTCTCCCGGACCTTCTCGATAGTAACCGGATCGATCGATGAGCCCTGGATCAGGTCTATCCGGTTCGACATCGGGTGCGCTTCGATCGCGGCTCGGTTGTGAGAGCGAATATCGATGTCGATGCCGATCACGCGCCGTTTCGGCGCTTTGGGATCGAGCGTTGTTCCCGCTTCCAGAGCGTCGCAATAGTCCAGTATCGTCAGCAGCGACGCACTATGTATGAGCGAGCCGCCATGCGCGACGCCAGTCTCGACAATCACGTCGGGCCGGATGCTCCAGACCAGTTCCTGAACCGCAACCATGTCCTGGGGAAACTGGATCGCCGGCCGGCCGAGCGCGGTGAAGTTGTACGCATACTCGTAGGGAGCAGCAGCTCGCACCCACATGCGCGACATCGCCTGAAGGTCCTTGTCCGCTCCGGCGCGACGAAGGTTTGCGCGAGCGCTCGCGCGGAATAGTTCATGCGGATCGTCCAAGGAACTCTCTCCATTCGATTGTTCGGGAGCAGATGCAGTCTTCGCCTCGCCGTCCCATGTTGGCGATCAGGTCTAGGCAGGAAACGTAAGGCGTAAAGTCGCCGTGCAGTTGAGGATAGGGCTTCAGCGCGTAGTCGATGTAGCCGACGCTTACCCCCGCGCGTTCAAAGCCCTCGTGATCCAGATAGTTCTTCGCGCCGTGACCGGTGATGTATTCGGTTCCGCCGACGGCTTTGACGACCGCCAAGACCCTATCGCTGCTAGAACCCGGTATGCCCAGTTCATCGACGTGCAGGAATTTTCGATCCTGATCGAGGCCAAAATATCGAAGTGATGCCATCAGGCTGGCGCGTGCGAGCGGTCCAATCTCGGAGGCCGCGTTTTTATAGACTGAATCGAGAACTGCCGCCGCGTCACTGTAGTTGGCAGCGCTCCCCAGCGACTTTTGAAGCAGGGTTCGATGATCACTCTGCCATGGCCGCTGCTGGTCGACCTTAACTTCGTCGATTACCTGTCCAAGGCTCAGTTGAGCAAGTGGCACGGTCATCCAAGATCTGCCGGCCGGCATCTTCAGCTGGATGCGATTGACGTAGCTCCCCTTGGAGAACTGCACATCGTCGTAGTGCACGACGACATCGGCTAGCCGGATTTGCTCCAGCAGACCGACCCATGGAAACAACATGGATTGTGTGATCACCACCCGCATGGTGCACGCCTCGTCATCTGGCGCCGCGAACAAGCGCTACGACGACATCGCAAACGCGATTCAAGTCGTCAGTAGAAATGTCGTGGTAGCTGGGAAGATTGATACCCAGTTCCGCGAGTTCGTAAGCGTTGACGTTCTCCGGCTTGTCTTCGAACATCGACAATTGCGAAAGTGGATAGAAAAACACGCGCGCATCTATGTTCTCGCTCTTGAAGGCAGCTATCGCGCGCTCGCGTGTTATGCCGGAAGTACGCGAGAAGACGATCGTCGGCATCCACGAGCCGTTAACGACGTGCGGGGGCTCCGGATTCATGGATATGCCAGGAAGGCCGGCCAAGCGGGCCTTGTAGTGCGCGAGGATCTCTCTCTTCCGCCGCGTGAGTTCGTCGATCCGTTCCAGCTGGCCGACACCGATTGCGGCCTGGATGTTCGACATTTTGTATTTGAATCCGACGAAGTCAGGCCAGAACTGCTTGGTCTGTGATTTGCTCCGGCCGTGGTTCGACAACGTCGTGACCTTGTCGAACAATTCGGTATCGTTGGTCGCGAACACACCTCCCTCGCCGGTGGTGATCGGCTTGGTGCCATGCAACGAAAATGTCGAGAACCGGCCGATAGAGCCGGCGCCGCGGC
>JAKAXS010000322.1 GCA_021816505.1 Pseudomonadota bacterium | reverse complement strand
CACTAACCGCAGGGTTCTCCGAAGATTGCGAGAAGCCGCGGAAGACATAGTCGGTCGTGACTGCAGCATTCACCGAGTAACTGAAAGTACGGCCTTCAGCGGCTGGAGGTGCATCCTTGATGCTGCCGCTGTACCCGTCGGCAAGAGCCGGTGTGGCCAGGGCAATCAAGGCGCCCGCGAGAGCCGTTGTGCGCCTTGTGGTGTTGAGTTTCGTCATGGTGCTAACCCCCGTTCGTATTCCATCTGACCCGCGTGCCGGTTTGGCGTGTCCCGAAAAACCGTGCTCGCGTCTGGCATTAGAAAGGGCTAGTGACAGCTCAAGCTCAAGCACCGATTGACGAATCGGGACCCCAGACAAAACCGTGTATCTCGCTCAACACATTCGCGTTAAATTGGGCAAATGTTGCACAATACTCGCCTCCTCAATAAGCAGTTGCTGCGTCCGGCATGGACGAATCTTGGGCACCCCTGAGCAGAACTTGATCAGGCCTGCGACAACCCCGCACACCACTACTTTCACTTGAGACAAGACTATGCCCAGCCTCGACTCCCCAAACGGCAAGAACGCACCCGGCACGGCCCTCATCACCGGTGCCAGCCGGCGCATCGGGCGTGCAATCGCACTCGCCCTGGCTCAGGACGGCTGGCGCATCGGCGTTCACTACCGCCGTTCGAAGGCTGACGCCGACGCGCTGGTCGCGGCGATTGCCGAACAGGGCGGTCAGGCGGCCGCAATTCAAGCCGACCTGGGCAAGATCGACGAAATCAAAGCGCTCATACCCGCCTGTCGCGACCTTCTTGGCGCGCCATGCTGCCTGGTCAACAACGCCTCCGAATTCCATCCCGACACCGTGGCTTCGACCACGCCGGAGAGCTGGCACCTTCATCTCGACATCAACTTGAAGGCCCCGGTGTTCCTCGCCCAGGCACTGGCGGAGGGCCTGCCGGCGGGCGCTCCCGAAGGCAACGTGATCAACATCATCGATCAGCGCGTCTGGAAGCCCACGCCGGATTTCTTCTCCTACACGGTGTCCAAAGCCGGCCTGTGGGCCGCCACGCGCACGTTGGCGCAAGCACTGGCACCGCGCATCCGCGTCAACGCCATCGGTCCCGGCCCCGTCCTACAGAGCGTGCATCAGACGGAGGCGGACTTCGCCCATGAGATCGCCGGCACGCTGCTGCGGCGCGGCCCGACCGCCGGGGAGATTGCCGCGGCCGTGCGCTTCATCCTGGCAGCGCCGGCCATGACCGGCCAGATGATCGCGTTGGATGCCGGGCAGCACCTGAGCTGGCAGGGCGAACCGACCGTCTCTCCCGTTGCAGGCGCCCTACGCGACGGCGACAAAGGCTGATCTGCCGGCTCTTTCTGTCAAAACGTCACGCATGTCCGGCGGAGTAGCCACAATTCCTCCGTGACTCGCCCCCATTCACGCCTCAAAAACCACGCAGATTCCGATGCTTCAAACGACTCGCTCGGCGTAAACCACACCTTAAGGTTAAGGGGTTAGAAACGCTTATGTTCTCATGGCTTACTGCCGTCGCTTTGGACGGACCTTCGGGGGTTTCATGTTGAAACACGTCACCATTCGCACCGTGTTGGCCTCGCAGGCGCTGTTCGCCTCGGCCGCATTGGCCATGGCTGCAGAACTCCCGCCCATAAAGGTCACGGACGCCAACGCCGTCTTGGAGTGCGCCACCCCCGGCCGCCTGATGGCGTACCTGAAATCGAACAATTCCAAAATGCAGGAGCAGTTTGAGGGCATTGCAACGGAATACATGCGCCACGGCGAGCCCCTCGGCATCCGCTGGGACTATGCCTTCTTCCAGATGCTGGTGGAGACCGGGTATCTGAAATTCGCCGGCGACGTGGACGTGAAGCAAAACAATTTCGCCGGCTTGGGCGCCACGGGCAAAGGGGCCAAGGGCGAGAGCTTTCCGGACGTTTCGACCGGCGTGAAGGCCCATCTTCAGCACATCGTGATGTACACCGGCACGCCGGTCGACGAGCCCGTTGCCCAGCGCACCCGCGACGTGCAGGCGTGGGGCGTGCTGACCAAATGGCAGCAGTCGATCAAGCGTCCGATGACGTTCAAGGACCTGACATCAAAGTGGGCGCCGACCAGCCGTGCCTATCCGCGCGATATCGTCTCCGTCGCCGAGCGCTTCGAGAAGGGTCCGTGCAAGGCCGACGATCCGCAGCCCGAACTCGTCGCAGAGGCGCGTGGCGGCCAGCCGACCACAACCGCTGCGGCCAAGAGCAAACCGGCCGCCGAAGCGAAGTCGCTGCCGACGCCTGAGGAGGACGCCCCTCCCGTCGCGGTGACGACCGACGCCGGAAATGCAGCGAAAGCCCCCGCTGCCGCATCGCCTGACGCCGGTGTGAAAGTCTTGAACCAGCCGCCGCCCGTCGAAGCAACCGAACTCGGCTCAGCGCAGAGCATCACCCCCGAGACGAAAAAGGCCGACACGAAGAAGAAGCCGGAATTCGCCGCTGCTACGACATCGGGGCCGGCGAAACCGCAGGCGGATGCGGCCAAGCCCGGCAAGCCGGCCGAAAAGGCGATGGAAACCGCTGCTGTCTCACCACCCGCGACCGCGCCTGCCGCGAATGCCGCAAAGTGCAAAGTCTGGCAGGCGAGCTACGGCGGCTCGAAGGCGATCATCATCAAGGCGACCGCCGACAAGATGACGAACTACACGGTGCTCGACGTCAATGACGGCTCGGAGAAGCGTGAAGCCGACGCCTACATCGCAGCCTACGCCAAAGGCGGCGCCACCGTTGGCGAGTTCAACAGCTCGTCCCAGGCGCTCGAAAAAGCGTTCCAGCTCTGCCCGGAAGGCTGAGCAGGTCCTTCGCCCGGCCGTAAACTGTCGATGGCAAGGCACCAGAACGGATCTCGTTCTGCGCACCTCACGGCAGTGCGGCGCCCCCTCACCCTCGGCCATTGCTACGCATGGCCTCGACCTCTCCCACCGGGGAGAGGTAAAGTGGAGTGCCTGCTTCTCTTGCCTCTCCCCGGTGGGGAGAGGCGGGAAGCGATCGTTCAGATCGCTTCCGGTGAGGGGGTGCGGAGGATCGCAACAGACGACGCTTGCAGTACACCCGATGGAAATTGCGGCCAGTGCCAGAACGGGTCTCATTCAGTACCGTCACCGGCAGCGCGGGCGCCCTCAACCGATTGCTCAGAGCGCACGCGTCCCATGCAGCCAGCCGCGGCATTCGTTAACGCGTAATCCGCGCGCTACGCAAAAAAGCTTCAACTTGAGCATCGCCGAAACACCTTTTTTACTGTTGTCGGGCAATCTTGCGGCCTGTGTGTGAGTGGTCTGTTCACAGGCGTCCACGTTTGGTGCATGCGAATTGAGCCGCGTTGAAGTTTCAGTCGAGTGTAGTGCCCTATGGCCAAGCGTATCCTCGTCGTCGACGATGACCCAGTCCAACGCCGCATTCTGGAAGAGTCGATCAAACGCCTCGGTTTCGAGGTCCTCACGGCGACCTCGGGCGATCAGGCCGTAACGCTCCTCGAAGCGCCCGATCACGGCGCGATCTCCCTCGTTCTGCTCGACATGGTGATGCCCGGTCTCGACGGCCTCGGCGTCCTCGATCGGCTGATGCCGCAGGCCGGCATGCCGCCGTTCATCGTGCAGACGGCAAATGGCTCGATCGATGCCGCCGTGAACGCCATGCGCGCCGGAGCGGTCGACTTCGTCGTGAAGCCGGCGTCGCCGGAACGGCTGGAAGTTTCGATCAACACCGCGCTGAAGATCGAAGCCCTCACGGGCGAAATCACCCGCATCAAGAAGAAGGCCGATGGCACGCTGACGTTCGGCGATCTCATCGCCGGTGGCAGCGTGATGGACCGCGTCATCTCGCTAGGCCGCCGCGCCGCCGCTTCGAACATCCCCGTCCTCATCGAGGGCGAGAGCGGCGTCGGCAAGGAACTGATCGCCCGCGCCATCCAGGGCGAGAGCGAACGGGTCGGCAAGCCCTTCATCACCGTCAACTGCGGCGCAATTCCCGAAAACCTCGTCGAGAGCATTCTGTTCGGACACGAGAAGGGCTCGTTCACCGGCGCCACCGACAAGCGTATCGGCAAATTCCAGGAAGCGGACGGCGGCACGCTGTTCCTCGACGAAGTCGGCGAACTGCCTCTCGATGCTCAGGTGAAAGATCGG
>JAKAXS010000321.1 GCA_021816505.1 Pseudomonadota bacterium | reverse complement strand
GCACTCCTCAAGGGCGCTGGCGGGCGCAAATGTGGGTTTCCCGGAACGAAAGAAAATTCCGCACGCAGATCAGTGCGTCCGGATGTCAAATGCCCGCCAAAGAGGCAGGAGCTATGATTTGAAAGGATGGCACCGTCAAGCCCGATCAAAGGTTGAAAAGTCGCAGAAACTGCTGAATTTGCGCCAACAGGCAGCGGCGCGATGAAGCATGTGCCGGCGTGCCCGACTTGAAAGAGACACGATGAGCGACACCGACCACCTGGCGACCATGAGCGCAACGCAAGCTGCCGCAGCGATCCGGGCGCGCAAAGTCACGTCAAAAGATCTCGTCAACGCCTGCCTCCGGCGCATTTCGGAACGCGACGATGCAGTGCAGGCGTGGGCCCATCTCGATCCCGATTATGCCATCGCTCAAGCCGAGAGGGCTGACGCCGCCGTCCTTGCCAACGAACCGCTAGGCGCCCTGCACGGTGTACCGGTCGGCGTGAAGGACGTCATCGACACACAGGATTATCCGACCGAGAACGGCACGCCGGTCTTCACAGGCCGCCGTCCGGAAGTGGACGCAGCGGTGGTCGCGGCCCTGCGGGCGGCCGGCGCCGTGATCCTGGGCAAAACCGTCACGACCGAACTCGCATTCTTCGGCCCAGGCAAGACACGCAATCCGCACGATCCTGAGCGTACGCCCGGAGGCTCTTCGTCAGGCTCGGCCGCAGCGGTTGCCGATCAGCAGATTCCGCTCGCACTCGGCACGCAAACGGCCGGTTCGTTGCTGCGGCCCGCGTCCTACTGCGGCTGCATCGGCTTCAAACCGACATTCGGGCTCGTCCCGCGCGAAGGCGTGCTGGCGCAATCGGCTCCACTCGACACCATCGGCGGCTATGCACGCACGATTGCCGATCTGGCATTGCTCATCGATGTTCTGTCCGGAGATACGCGCCAGCCGCTCTCGACCGCAGTGGCCGGCGCCTCGGAGGCCGGCCAGCCGCGCTTTGCCTTCGTCCGCACCGCGGCCTGGCCGCAGGGCGATGCCGCCATGCAAAAGGAGATCGCAGCCTTTGCCACCCGCATCGGCGCCACTGAGGTGGAACTGCCGGAAAGCTTCGCGCGCGGCATCAAGGCCCAGCAGGCCGTTCAGTTTCGCGATATCGCACGCAACTACGGTCCCATCCTCGACGCCAATCCTGACGTGATGAGCGCGAAACTCGCCGAAGTCATCGCGCAGGGCCGCTCGGTAAGCGACGCGCAATACGACGACGCCCTGGCTCAGCGCGACCCGCTCAATTCAGAATTCGAGGCGCTCTTTCGCGCGTACGATGCCGTGCTGACGCCAGCCGCTGCCGGCATCGCCCCTAACGGACTTGGCGCAACGGGCAGCCCCGCCTTCAACGCTCTCTGGACGTTCCTCGGCGTACCCGCGATCAGCCTGCCTCTGCTGCAAGTCGACGGGCTGCCCCTCGGCGTACAAGTCGTCGCCCAACGCGGAAGGGACAGCGAGCTTATGCACCTGTCGCAAGCCATTCTGTCGGCCGGCGGCGCCTGATCCCGCGCAAAAATGAAAAAGCCGGAGACCACCCCCGCGGTCTCCGGCTCTCTCCGTCAGCCGCAGCGCTTTCGCGCGCAGGCCGCTTCCCTCGAAGCTCGTCCCTCTAAACTTGTCTCAGGCGCCCGCTGGCTCCTTCGAATTGATGTCTTCTGCGCTGATCGCCGGCATGCGCGGCTCGGCGATCTCGCGCTCGCGGCGGCGTGCCTGCGGCGGCTGGAACGCGCGGCGCGCGTGGAATTCGCAGTATGGCAGGCCCGGAACCTTGTTCTTGCCGCAGAAGTGGAAATCGGCAAGCTGCGGGTCGCCGATCGGCCAGCGGCACGAGCATTCGGAGAGCGACTGGATCGACTTGCGCTCGTTCATCGGAATGTCGAGTTCTTCGACAGAGGGAATGAAGGGCTCTGCCTCGGGATGATAGAGCGCGCGCAGCGCCGGATTGCCGGATTGCGCGAAGCGGGGCTTGGCGACGGCCGTGGGGCGCTTGGCGGGAGCGCCGGGCACGACGGCTTGACGGTTGCGCGGGCGCAGCATCTTCATGCGCGAGGTGGTGGCCCGGCCGGAGAGCCCAAGCCGATGAACCTTGCCGATTACCGCGTTGCGCGTGACGCCACCGAGACGTCCGGCAATTTGGCTGGCACTCAAGCCTTCGGCCCAGAGCTTCTTCAGCAGCTCAACTCGTTCATCATTCCAGGCCATTGCCAATCGCTCCTCAAAAGCGGATCACACTGAAGCGGCGCTCGAAAGCGCGCACTCGACGAAAAGCGGCGGCCGGGTCCGGCTCAAGGCACAACACGTGCCGAGTCGAACAAGGACAACCCGCTACAAACGCTGAACTTGGGGAACGCTAAACAGACGCCGCAAACACTGGCACGGACTTGACAGCCAATCGGCGACTCGCCGTGTGCGGCTTCGTGTCGGCTGAAAGAACGCGTCGCGGCAATACACCCGCGACATTTCGTGGCCGAGCAACAGAACACTACAACATCCAGAATTCGGTCTACAAGCCTGCACGAACCTGACCGAGGGTGTTGACAGGAAGTCGTGGCACCCTCGCAACAGGATCGATTCGTGTGGGCAGCGCCTCGCCGTGGCTTGTCTGTGACTGAAAAATCCCAGGGCCCTAAGGGCGGCCCTCGCCAGAACCGCCGAATTCATTGACAGAACACCGTCCTCCCGAGTAAGTCACCGCTCAAGAGGGGCCGCCGCGCAAGGCGGCTTTTTTGCTTTGGAGGTTCCCGGACCGCTCGGGGAATGTTGCATGTCCGCCGCAAAAGCGACGCCTCAGCTCTCGTCTGCCACAGCTCCGCCGCACTCCGCGACGGTGATGGGCACTTACGGCCGCCAAAACGTAGTCTTCGAGCGCGGTGAGGGCTCCTGGCTGATCGCCACTGACGGCGCCCGCTATCTGGACTTCGGCTCCGGCGTTGCCGTCAACGCCCTGGGCCATGCTCATCCCAAGCTGATCGCCGCGTTGACCGCGCAGGCTGGAAAGCTCTGGCATACCTCGAACCTCTATCGCGTCGCCGGGCAGGAACAGCTGGCCCAGCGTCTGGGCGAAGTGACGTTCGCCGAGCGGGTGTTCTTCTGCAATTCGGGCGCCGAAGCCTGCGAGGGTGCGATCAAGATCGCACGCCGCGCTCATTTCGTTGCCGGACGGCCCGAGCGGGTGCGCGTCATCACGTTCGAGGGCGCTTTCCACGGCCGTACGCTGACCGCGCTGTCCGCCGCGGGCAACGCCAAGTACCTCGAAGGGTTCGGCCCGCCGGCCGAAGGCTTCGACCACGTACCGTTTCTCGATCTCGAAGCCGTTGAGCAAGCGATCGGCCCCGAGACGGCAGCCATCATGCTCGAGCCCATCCAGGGCGAAGGCGGCGTTCACGTCGCCACACCTGATGCGCTGCGCGCACTCCGCGCGCTTTGCGACAAGCACGGGCTCTACCTCGTGCTCGATGAGGTTCAGTGCGGCATCGGCCGCACCGGCAAGCTCTTCGCGCACGAGTGGGCCGATATCACGCCGGACATCATGGCCATCGCCAAAGGTATCGGCGGCGGCTTCCCCGTGGGCGCGATCCTCGCGACCGCTTCCGTCAGCGAAGGCATGACGCCGGGAACGCACGGCTCGACCTTCGGCGGCAATCCACTCGCCATGTCGGTCGCCAACGCCGTTCTGGATACGGTGCTGGAGCCTGGCTTCCTCGACGCTGTGCAGCAGCGCACATTGCGATTGAAGCAGGGTCTTGCAGAACTTCAGGACAATTTTCCCGATATCATGGTCGAAACGCGCGGCCAAGGCTTGCTGGCTGGCCTCAAGGTCAAGCCGCCGGCCGCCGACGTCGTCAAGGCCGCGATGAACGAGAAGCTGCTGCTGGTCGGCGCCGCCGACAACACGGTGCGCATCCTGCCTCCGCTCAACGTCTCCGATGAGGAGATCGCCGATGCGCTGGCACGCCTGTCGCGTGCCTTCGCCGCGCTCGCCAAATCCGGCGCGACTTAATTTCCCCTCCAACATTTAGAGCTGGCGCAGCGCCATGTCCGTGAACAAGCCCACACCCCGTCATTTTCTCGATCTAGATTTGATCGACGCCGAAACGCTGCGCCGTATCATCGACGCCGCGCACGAGATGAAGCGCCACGGCAAG
>JAKAXS010000320.1 GCA_021816505.1 Pseudomonadota bacterium | reverse complement strand
GCCTGGCGGCGAGCCAGGACCAGATTGATTGGGTGCTGACATCCTATATCGTGGCGGCGGCGATCGCGACGCCGCTCACCGGGTTCCTGACGGCTCGTCTGAGTCTAAAACGACTTTTCATCATATCAGTGGCTGGGTTCACTGTTGCTTCCATGCTTTGTGGGTTGGCGCAGTCGGTGACGGAGATCGTTCTCTTTCGCTGGCTGCAGGGATTGTTCGGCGCTGCTCTGGTGCCGCTCTCGCAGACCGTATTGCTGAATATCAATCCGCCACAGCGACAGGGTTCGGCAATGGCGGCTTGGGGCATGGCGGTCATGGCAGCGCCCATCCTCGGCCCGGTGCTCGGCGGCTGGCTCACCGAGGATTACAGCTGGCGCTACGTCTTTTACATCAACCTGCCGATCGGAGTCGTTGCGCTTCTTGGCATGGTAGCCTTCCTTCCGGAGGCGCGGCGCCGCAGCCAGACACGGCTCGACTGGATCGGCTTCGTCAGCCTGAGCGTCGCGATTGCGGCTTTGCAGGTGATGCTCGATCGAGGGCAGGAGCTCGACTGGTTGGGCTCCAAGGAAATCGTCGTCGAGGCGATCGTGGCAGGATCGGCGTTCTATGTCTTCCTGGTGCACACCTTTACGGCGCGCGAGCCATTTCTCAGACCTTCATTGTTCCGCGACCGAAACTTCAGCGCTGGCGTGATCTTCGTGGCGATTGTCGGGCTGACTTTCTACGCCTCCCTGGCGCTGCAACCACCTTATCTGCAGGACCTCATGAACTACCCAGTCATCACGGCCGGGTTCGTGATGGGTCCCAGAGGCATCGGCACCATGTTCGCCATGACGATCGTCGGCAAGCTGATTGGCCGCGCCGACACCCGAGTGCTGCTCGGCATCGGACTGGGACTTTCAGCATGGTCCTTCTATCTCATGACGGGGTGGACGCCGGATGTATCGAGTTGGTCGGTGATATGGGTCGGGGTCCTCCAAGGCGTGGGATTGGGCTTTCTCTTTACCCCTCTCAGTGTCGTATCGTTGTCGACGCTCTCGCCCGGTGTACGGCCGGAAGGCGCCGGATTCTACAATCTGGCGCGCAACGTCGGCTCTAGCGTCGGCATTTCCATTGTTGGCGTAGTGCTTGCACGCACTACTCAGACCAACCATGCGGCCATTACGCAGTACGTCACGGCGGTCAGCCCGCAGTTTCGCAATCCACAAGTGGCACAGGCCCTCAGTCCCTTCACAGCCTCCGGCCGCGCCGCACTCGACGCGCTGATCATGCAGCAATCGCAGGTGATCGCCTACATCGACGACTACAAGTTCCTGATGATCGCCACGCTTGCCGTGATCCCGTTGCTCATGGTGTTCAAGGGGCGGTCCGATGCCCCGAGCTCGGAGCATTCAACGGTGGCGGAAATTTGAGTTTCTGCGTCCGGAGCCGCGCACCCACTCTGGATTCGGAAATTGAGATCGCCCAAAAGAGCCGGTCCTTGGGAGTCGGCTGGTCGCAGCGTTCGGTTGGCTGCCGCTCACGCATGAAGCAGGGTCGGGGGCCGATGAGCGGAAGACCGCGGGTATCTCAGGCATGAGCTGCAAGAGAATGACTTGCTCGACAATTTCGCAGATAGCGGTGAAGACGGCAGTCACTTGGCGGAAGCACAGCCGTACGAGCTGATCAGGCTTGATGTGCAGCTGCCAGGGCGCGACGGCTGGAGCGTGGCGACGGATCTGCGACGCCGGGGTATCGCGGGCGACCGGTCCTGTTCCTGACGGCTCGTGGTGTGGTTCGGGACCGTGCGAATGGGCTCGATCTCGGCGCGGATGACTACCTCGGGAGGCTCTTTGCCTTTCCGCAGTTCTTGGCGCGCATGAGATCGCTTCTGAGGCGCGGAGCGGCCAAGCACTCGAGCATTTTTGCGCTTCGCCGGTCTCGAATTCATCTTGGGCGCCACTAGGCGCGACGTGCGGGACGGCGGCATCGACATTGAGCGCACCCGCATGAATGACATACGGGACATCACCGCCTCGGCTGCGACCGCCGTGGATGGCGTCACGCAGAACCTCGGAGGCGCTCTCGTGCTTCCGTTCGTGCGCTACCCGGCGATCAACGTCGCGATCCGGCAGAATCGCGACTGGCTGCGCGAGTCCGCGGCACAATTGCGCAGCCGCCGATTGGGCATCGGCGCGCGCCCGGTGGCCTTCGCGCTGAGCAATGTCGCTCAGAGCCAGGTGGCAATCGATGAGCCGACTCACCTCGAGAGTACCCGCTTGCAGGTCCAGGAGGTCGTCGTGCAATTGCGGCTCGATGAGGCCCCGACCGTCTCGCCGACGTGGACGCCGTCCTCGCGGCGCGACTCGGTCAACGGGGTTGAGTTATTTTGGTATCGTGCGTGGACCTGGAGCCTTGGCTTTGCATCATGGTACGCCAGAAGAGGGTCGGTTAGCAGGAAGAGTTCCAACAACTTCGCCTTCTGCAATACCGTGTGTTGTGAACATCCGTGAGTCGAGCCGCATGTGGAGCGCTGCAAGCGTGAGGACGGAGCGTCGCTGTCACCAGGCAGGATAATGCCGTAACCTCATGAATCATCTGGAGTTCGAGGTGACATCAATGAGTTCCGCCGAGCGCTTGTTTTCGGTAGGGACCGGAATCTGGTTGGGTTGACGGACCCGGTGATAGTAATGGTTCAACCGCGAGCGGCCGCGTGAGGCTGCGGCAGTACCGCCGCAGATGCGCAGCAAGTGATGGGAAGCGTTGCATGTAATGCGATTGCATGGTACGTTGCATGTAACGCTCTGCCAAACCGGAATTCAATGACCCGCAAGTCCACAAATGCACGCGTTCAGAAGCACCGTGAGGCGTTGCGCAGGGCGGGACTGCGGCCCGTGCAGATCTGGGTGCCGGACACACGCAGGACTGATTTTGCCCGGCAGTGTCGCAACCAGTCGCGGCGTGTCGCCGCTGCCGACCGTGCCGATTTGGAGCTGTCGCATTTCCTGGAGGAGGCTTTGACCGACGTCGATGGCTGGAGCGCATGAGTTCCCGCTCGAATAAAGTCTCCGATTCGACATCCTCCCGCCGTCTGCGACCCGCCAGACGGGGTGATCTCGTCACCATCGCCCTATCAGGGGATTTCGGCAAGCCGCGCCCCGCGCTGATCCTCCAGGCGGATCAGTTTGCCGGCACAGCCACCGTGACCGTCCTGCTGGTGTCCAGCACTCTGGTTGAGGCACCACTACTAAGGGTGACAGTGCAGCCAAACGGCGAAAATGGCTTGCGGAGCCCCTCGCAGGTGATGATCGACAAGGCAATGACCGTGAAGCGCGATAAACTCGGGCAGGCCTTCGGGCGCATCGATTCCGCGGCGTTACTTGAGATCGAACGGTGTCTTGCCGTGTTCCTGGGCATCGCCAAGTGACAATCGCGCTTGCCGCTGAGTAATAATGCGCCGAAAACGCGAAGCGATTCGGGATCTGTTCGTCTTGCCAAATCGTTCGCGGTGAATCCACATTTGTCTTCAAAGGCCTGGTCGGATCAAAATCAAGTGCGTAAGGTGATTGTCTTGGAGCCACGCCTACTCATACGAAATTCGTGCTCTCGAGTTTCCGGTGAACCCACCGGATCTTCCTTAAATCCGCGCATCTGAAGTTCGCCTGCCGAGTGTCGAGTGCCTGTTTGCTGCGGAATTCAGCCAGGGAGTCGAGATACCATGGGGTCGCGGCAGGGATCGCGGACCTGCCGCCGTCACAGCGTGCTCGCCTCAGCGCCTCTGCGAGGCGACGTACCGCTTCAGTGCGTTGTCCAAACGGGTCTGCCAGCCTGGGCCGGTGGCACGGAAAAACTCCAGCACATCCTTCGAGATCCGCACCGTCGTCTGCGTCTTCTGGCCGGATCCGGCCGGCCGGCCACGGCGCACGAGCTTTTTTCCATGGTAAAGGTTCGCTTCGGCGATCCACTTGTCGGTGATCTGCGGGGCATCGTCGGGATCACGCCAGGTTCGACGCGAGCTTTTTGATTTCACGGTCATTGGCCTTCCTCATGGAGATGATCCGCCGCGCCTTACCGCGCGGCGTCCAAACGATAACGACGATCCGGCTGTTTAGCTTCCCGGCGCTGATGTACCGCAACTCTCCGTAGTCCAGCCGATCATCGGGCCGGGTGAGGTGAGGGCCGTCGAAAACCTCCTTCGCCTGCCGGAAATCGAGGCCT
>JAKAXS010000319.1 GCA_021816505.1 Pseudomonadota bacterium | reverse complement strand
GCAACCCAATTGCCGCCAATGAAGTTATCGTACTTCGGGCGGATGCGAATCTGTTGCGAGAGTTCGTTCAGAGCCTGTTGAATCATTGGCGTCCTCCTGGAGACACACGCAGCACGTAGGCTGCGAATTTCGTGTTTTTATGTGGCGAAAACGTACCGCCCCCGGGCTAACTAAGCAAGGTGGCAAGGCCGGTCTATTGATCTAAGGTCTAGCCGCAGACCGGAACGGAAAGGGTCCGGATCGTGTCGGCGAAAAGGCAGGGAACGTGCCAGCCCGCCCCCGCGCGTTAGGGCAATAGAATTGGACGCCGACCGGATCGAATTCCGGTCATGCCGAGGCGGATGATCCGATTCATGACGAAATTGTCGGTTTGAACCCGACTTGAACGCTACCATTTCCCCGTAAACCCTCCTGATTGCGCGAAGGATCTCCATGACAGCCCGTGCCGTACTCGCCGCCCTCTCCCTCAGCATGGCCACAGGCGCCCTTGCGGACGAACAAGCGCGCAACGCGGACGAGATCTTTCACTATTCCGTCATGGACGCGCTCAGAAACGGCGTCTACCAGGGAGCACTGTCCGTTAAGGACGTCGTGTCCGTCGGCGACTTCGGCCTCGGCACCTTCAACAACCTGGACGGCGAACTGGTCGGTCTCGACGGCGTGATCTATCGCATTGCGCCGGACGGCAAGGTTGCAGCGGCCGAGGCCGATCGGAAGATCCCATTCGGTTCGTTCACCTTCTTCAAGGCGGACAAGAGCACATCACTCAATACGACGGGGTCATTCGATGATCTGCACCAACAGCTGCTGGACGTTCTGCCCTCACGCAATCATCTCTATGCCATCCGGATCACGGGCACGTTCCCCGAGGTCGTAGCCGGCGGCTCGCACAGAGTGGCAGACGACGAGAAAACCCCACTGGCGGAAATTCTGAAGACGCGACCGCAGTACTCGGCCAAGGACGTAAAAGGCACGGTCGTCGGCTACTACAGCCCGCCGTACGTCGGCGGGATCGACCTGGCCCCCTTCCACCTGCATTTCATCTCCGACGACAAGACCTTCGGCGGCCACATCCTCAGCATGACGCTGACGGGCGGCGAACTGCAGCTCTCGCTGGATCAGAAGAAGGGGCTCGACATTTCGCTCCCGCACGAAAGCCCGCAGTTCCTGCAGCCGTGGAAGTCCGACGGCACCGCGCGCAAGGGGTACTGAGCACCTCAGGATGACAGCAGAACCGGTCGCGGGTAAAGACAGATCCGTTATCGGATCATCAACCCGAGGTCGCACCGAGCATGTTCGAAAAAATGCGGATATTCTTCCGCGTGATGAAGCTGATCTACACGGCCCACCGAGGGGAACCAGACAAAGTCGGACAAGCGATTGAAAAGTACGTCGACGACGAGTTCAAGGAGCTGTTTACCGGCATCCGCCGGCCACTCAGCGGTGTACCGCCCGCAGTAGCAGCGCATTGGCGTGATCCGGAAGGGGCCGCCGATGCCGCCAATACAGCAACGAGACGCTCGTTTCGCGCGGACCCGCTGGCGATCACCGTTCCGCACATCTCCCTGCTGAGACACATGCACTTCACATGGGACCCGGCGGAAACTGGCGCGCCGATGCTCGATCCGGAGCGGCCCTACGGCACGGCGGCCCTCCTCGATCAACTGCGCGGCATGTTTCCGGGCGAGGAGGATCACGCAACCGCGCAGCGTCATGTGGAGATGATGTTCGTACTCGAGCGCGCCCTGGCGCACGGCTTCCTGGATCCTGGCGACTATGCGGTGCAGAACCTCTATCCACGCAAGCAGCGAAGTGCCCTCAGTGGCGCCGACGGCTTGAGCGATGCAGACCTCGGTTGGATCGACGCGCGCACCGTGCGCGTTGGCGAACAGCACATCAAGCTTCTGCGCGCGATCTGTGTGCGATGGCCTTCCACGTCAGAGTGCGAGGATCGCCTGGCAAGGAACGTATTCCCCGCCGCCTCATGTGACGCGAAACGGCCCTACGGCGACATGACCGCCTACATGGTCGACATGACCCGCATCCTCGGACGGCCGGACAGCGACCTGTCCGCGTCCTCGGACAGCCTTCATCTGCTACATCTACAGATGCTCCCGGTGATGCAAGTCTTCGTCGAGCACTGCCGACTTGAACCGGATACTTATAGCCTGTGAACGGCGGTGGGACCTTCGGGCCGCAGACCAGACAGACCCTCTTGGCTTAACCGGCCCCCTGCGCCAGGACTTCCTGCACCCTGGCGGCGAGCGCCGCCGAGCTGAATGGCTTCGTAATCAAGTTGATGCCGGGGTCCAGGCGTCCGTCGCGAAAGATGGCCTGCCGCCCATAACCCGTCGTGAACAGCACCTTGATTTGCGGACGCTGCTTGATGATCTCGGCAGCGAGTTGCGCGCCATCGCTGTCGCCCGGCAGGACGACGTCGCAAAACAACAGGTCGATCGAGGGCACATTGGCGAGTTGCCTCATCGCGCTCGACGCGTCGCGCGCCGAGAGCACCGTGTAGCCGAGGTCGACGAGCGTCTGCACCGAGAGCGCGCGCACATCCGCATCGTCCTCGACGACCAGGACGGTTGCATCGCATGTGACAGCCGGCGCGCTGACGGACTGCACGGCGGCTGCCGCTGCGGGGCGATGCGACATCCGCGGCAGATAGAGCTCCACGCTCGTACCGCTGCCGAGTGTCGAAATAATCCTGGCATGGCCACCCGACTGCTTGGCGAAACCATAGACCTGACTGAGGCCGAGCCCCGTGCCCTTGCCCACCGGCTTGGTGGTGAAAAATGGCTCGAAAACGCGCTTCGACGTTTCGTCGCTCATCCCCTCGCCGGTATCCGATACCGTGATCGCCACGTACTGCCCACTTGGCAGTTCGGGAACTTGCGCCGTGGTCTCGCAATCGAAGTCGCGGTTGATCGTCGAGATCGTAAGCGTGCCACCAGATGGCATCGCATCGCGCGCGTTCACCGCCAAATTGATCAACGCCGCGTGCAGCGCCGTCGGATCCACCTCGACGGCCCACAGGCCGGCGTCCAGCTTCGTCTGCACTGAAATCCGCTCACCGAGCGTGCGATGCGCAAACGTCGAGAAGCTGACAACCTCTTCGTTGACGTTGACGCACTTCGGCGCCAGCGGCTGCTTGCGCGAAAAGGCCAGGAGGCGCTGCGTCATCAGCGCCGCGCGATCGGCACCCGACATCGCCTGGGCCACCGCCTGCTGCAAACGTGGCATATCCTTGGGCAGGTTGCGCTCGATGATCTCGATGTTGCCCATGATGACCTGGAGCAGATTGTTGAAATCGTGCGCGACGCCACCCGTCAACTGCCCGATCGCTTCCATCTTCTGCGCCTGGCGCAACGCCTCTTCGTTCAGGCGCAATTTTTCCGTGCGATCGGCCACCTGCTGCTCGAGCGAAAGGTTCATCTGGCGAAGCGCCTCGTCTGCCGCGAGCCGGCCGGCGATCTCGCGTTGCGCCGCCTGCGCCAGATGTGCGTTCTCGACCGCGATGGCAGCCTCTGCCGCCAGGGCCTGCAGATTTCTCTCAGCGGCCTCGCAGAACACTCCGGCTTCGGCGTGCCCGAAGAACAGGGTGCCCAAGACGTTGCCGTTGCGCGAAAAGACCGGTACCGCGAGATAGCTGCGAACCGGCAAATGTCCGTCCGGCATCCCGAAGTGAGGGGCACTCCGGCCGTAGCGCGGGTCCTGGGTGATGTCGTGCGACCTGATGATCGCCCCCTCGAACGACGGCGCGAAGATCGCCGTTTTCCTAGGCAGCGGAAACTTGGCGAATGCTTCCAATGGCGCGCCGGAGACCGCGTAAGGCATGTAAACCTCACCCGCTTCGTCGACGGCTGTGTAGAAAAACGCCCCAAACGCGGCGCGCGTCAGTTCAACGCCGTTGTCGGTCACGATCTGGACCAGCTTGCGCAGATCCGGTTCGACGCTCAGCGCAATACCTGCGCGATTCAGGATCTCGAGGGCACGGCGCTCGGCGCGCAGGCTGACTTCCATCTCCCGCTGCGCCGTGAAATCCCGCAGCACGTTGATGAAGCCCACGATCTGGCCGTCCTCGCGAACGGACGACAGTTCGCCGGTCGCCCAGATCCGCTGACCATTGCGATCGACGCGCCAGCCGGCCTGGGCAATACCCCGGTCAGACGCCGTTCCCTCGGCGAACAGTTGGACCACCACGCCG
>JAKAXS010000318.1 GCA_021816505.1 Pseudomonadota bacterium | reverse complement strand
CTCCGCCTTCACTGACGACTTTCTCGCCGGCCTTCAACTGGGCGTCGATGAACACGCGGTCGCCATCGCGCGAAATGATCGCCGCGTACACGCGCTCAATGGTGTTGTCATCCTTGAGTCGCCAGACAAAGGCGCCGGCGCGGTCCCACTGGATCGCCAATCCCGGGACGACTGGCGCTTCATCGCCGGCCAACTGCACTGAAACTGAGAACGTCGCGCCCGGAATGAGCGAAAGGTCGGGATTGGGGATTTCACCGCGCACAGTCAGCGTGCGGGTTACCGGATCGATGCGGGTGCCGACGGCTTGGATCTTTCCGTTATGCACCTCGCCCGAGCGGGTGACGAGGCTGGCACGCACCGGCATATCGATTTTCATCGAAGGGGCGGCCGCCTCAGGCACCGTGAATTCGATGACGATCGTCGAGCGGTCGTCGATCGACGCGACGGGATTGCCGACGGCGAGGTAATCGCCGGTCTGCAGGTTCGTCAGTCCCATGATGCCGGCGAACGGCGCCTTGATCGTCATGCGGTCGAGGTCTTCCCGCGCCCGCCGTAGCGCCGCGTCCGCCACTTTCAGGGCAGTTTCCGCTTCGGCTTTCGTCACACGCGATATGGCGGCCTCGTTCAGCTGCTTGTAACGCTCCACGGCGTCATTCGCCTGCGCACGCTGCGCCTCAGCCGTTTCGACCGCGATCGCTTCCGGTTCTGCGTTGAGCTTGACGAGAACCTGCCCGGCCTCGACCTTCTGCCCGCCTTCGAACAGCACCTCCGCAATAACGCCGGCCACGCGTGTCGTCAGCGTCACCTGCTGGCGGGCACGTCCCGAACCGACGGCGGCTACGCGCTCGTTGATCCGCTCGGTTTTCACCTCGACGGCTGAAATGACCGGGGTGGTGTCACCGCCGCCGCGTCGCCGCTGAGCCTCGGCTCCGGAAGGCAGGAGAAGCAGGGTCAGTACGAGGCCGAGCAACCCGGCCAGCTGTCCGCAGCCTCTTGATCGTGCGTTCGATCGCGCGGTCATCATGTCCCCCGTCCCCCATTGCCATCAGGCTTTGTGCCCGGCTGTCTCGACAAGATCAACGCTGCTGCCACCAGAATCCGTCGCAGCACGGCTCCGGCTCAAGGAGTTGCCACCGGAACTGTGCGGCCAGCAGCAGGTTTGCACTCCATCGTCATTCGATCTGGTGGGGTTCGATGGTCTTCATATCGCAAATGTTTCTTGCCCGGCGGCGCGGGATCGCGTCTGCCGTGGCGATTTTGATGTGCACGCTGACGTTATCGGCGTCCGCAATCGCGCAAACGGAGCGTGCGCCCGATCCTGCGCAATCGTCAGGTGGCACACCGGCCGTGGTGCTCGACGATCAGGGCATCGAAAGCCTGCTCGGCAAGGAGGTTGCGAGTGCGGCGGGCGACAAGTTGGGCCGTATCGTCGATGTTCTCGTAAGCAAAGATGGAACGCTGCGCGCTGCAGTGATCGACTTCGGCGGGTTTCTGGGTGTTGGAACACGCAAGGTCGCCGTCGCGTGGAGCACGCTGCGCTTCACCGACAAGGGCCCCGTCCTCGGCATGACGGCGGACAAGCTGCGCGTCACGCCGGAATACCGCGATGGCGAGCCCGTCGTCGTCGTGGGTCAGCCGGCGGCCACGAGCGAACCACCGCCGCCAACCCCTCCATCGGAAAAGTGATGTGTGATGCGCGACCGTGAACTCTGGTTCCGGCCATGCCGGATCTAGAGCAGCCAACAACAAGGGGCGGCCAACGCCCGACGGAAAAGAGCCAGCGCGGGCTTGATTGGTTCGCGTTCTTCTTGGCGGACGTGCAGGTGGGTTTTGGCCCGTTCCTGTCAATCTACCTCACGACCGAAAAATGGACGAATACCGACATCGGCCTGGTGCTGTCGGCTGGCGCTATACTTGGCCTCGTCGGCCAGGTGCCCGGTGGCGCACTGATCGACGCACTGCGTCGTGACAAGTTGATCGCCACGATCGCGATGATCGCCATCGGCATCAGTGCGCTGTGGATCGGGCTCTCGCCCCAGTTTCTGTCGGTGATGCTGGCCCAGATGCTGCACGTCGGCGCCAGTGTGATCGTCGGTCCCGCTCTGGCCGCCATCAGCTTAGGACTCGCCGGCCACGCGCTGATCGGCGAGCGTCTCGGACGCAATGCGCGCTTCGCTGCGTGCGGCAGTATCGCCGCCGGTGTGTTCATGGGCCTCATCGGCAAGACGATCTCCAGCCAAGCCGTATTCTACGTAACGGCGACGATGGCCATCCCAGCCGTCATTGCCGTGCTCTCCATCTCGTCCGAAGAGATCAAGCGCGGTCATCGCTGCGACGTGCCGCGCGAGCACTACGCGTTGCTACCGGCCTTGCGCGACCTTCTTCGTCAGCGCGCGCTGGTCGTGCTCGCGGCCTGCGTGTTTTTCTTCCATCTGTCGAACGCAGCGGTTTTGCCCATCGTTGCGAGCACGATCACCATGCGCGTTGGAGAGGAAGCGACGTTGATGATCGCCGCCGCGATGATTGTGCCGCAGGTGATGGTGGCGCTGGCATCCCCGCACATCGGCCGCTTCGCCGATCGGCATGGCCGCCGAAAACTGCTCCTCATTGGCTTCGCCGCCCTGCCCGTCCGCGCCATTCTACTGGCTTCAACCACCGACCCGTTCGCCCTGGTCGCCATTCAACTGCTCGACGGAATATCGGCGACCTGCCTCGGCGTGCTGGTGGCGACGAGCGTGGCCGACATCGTGCGCACGTCCGGCAACTTCAATCTCGCGTTGGGTGTGGTCGGCAGCGCCATGGGCGTGGGTGCGGCAATCAGCACCACATTGGCGGGATATCTCGCGGATGGTTACGGCAGCAGCGCAACGCTCCTCACGCTGAGCGTCCTTGGCCTATGCGGCTTTCTGCTCTTCGCGCTGCTTATGCCCGAAACAAAAAAATCAATTCCGTCAGAAGCTAACGCCGGTTGCGACGAGACGAAGCAGCCTGATACCGAACCACATCTTGGCCGCATCGTTTGACCAGGAACGAACAATCCTGAATCGCGGCGAGGAGTATCGCGCTTGTCGAATTTCAACGACTATGCGGAAAAGCCATTCACGTTCGTCGGACGCTATCTCAACAGGCGGCGCGGACCTCACCTCGTAATCTTCCTGGCGGTGGTTGCCGCCGTCGCTGCGTCCGTCTGCACGCAATACGGCGTCAAATTCCTGGTCGATACGCTGTCGATGCCGGCGCGGAATCCTGAAGTGTGGCTCGGCTTTGCCTTGCTCTCGAGTCTGATCCTGGCCGACAACCTGCTGTGGCGCGTTGCCAGTTGGGTCGCGAATTCGACGTTCGTCCGCGTCTCCGGAGACGTGCGCCGCGACCTGTTTCGCCATCTGACCGGTCACTCGATCACGTTCTTCCAGAACCAACCATCCGGTGCCCTGACGAGCCGCATCACAGCTACGGCGAACGCGCTGTACCTGTTCGAGCAGATGGTCGTCTTCAACGCTCTTCCGCCGCTGATCGCCACGATAGCGTCGATCGTTTTGCTGATGACTGTTTCGATGCCGATGGCTTTCGGTCTCATGGCCGTGTCTGCCGTCGTGCTTGTCGCGATGTTCTATGTCGCCGCGCGCGGCAAGCCGCTGCACCATAGCTATGCCGACCAGGCCGCGAAGGTGGACGGTGAAATGATCGACATCGTCTCCAACATCCAGCTCGTCAAATCGTTTGGGCGGCTCGATACCGAACGGCGCCGGCTGAAGGGTGTCGTGAAACGCGAAATGTTTGCCCGCGAACGAAGCCTCTATTACCTCGAACGTCTGCGCATCTTTCACGCCGTCACGACGGCGCTGTTCACATTCGGATTGCTCGCGTGGGTGATTTCGCTGTGGCAAGCGGGCCGCGCGACGCCGGGCGACGTGGTGCTCGTCTGCACCCTGGGCCTGACGGTTCTCAGCGCCACGCGGGATCTCGCGGTCGCGCTCGTCGACGTGACGCAACACATCGCGCGCCTGTCGGAAGCGCTCCGCACGCTGCTCCAGCCGCACGACGACCTGATCGAGGAGCCGGCGCGACATCTGGAGACGAAGGGCGGCGCCATCAGCTTCGGCGACGTCACGTTCAATTACCCGAACGGCCGCCGCGTGTTCGATCGCCTGTCCTTCGACATCGCGCCCGGTGAGCGTGTCGGCCTGGTCGGCGCCTCGGGCGGTGGCAAATCCA
>JAKAXS010000317.1 GCA_021816505.1 Pseudomonadota bacterium | reverse complement strand
CGGGATGGCGGGCCAGGATCACGAGGATCCGGAATTCCGTTTTCGTGAAATGGATCTCGGCTCCATCAAGGCTGACACGGCGTGCTGCTTCATCAATGCGCAGGCCATCGAACTCGATCACATCCGTCGGCAGGCCCTGCCCCGTTGTGATCAGGCGGAACGCGTTCCGGATGCGGGCCAGAAGCTCGCCAAGACCGAATGGCTTTTCGACATAGTCATTGGCGCCTGCATCGAACGCCGCAATCTTCTGCGACTCCCGGTCGCGCGCCGACAAGACGATCACCGGCGTTTCAGAAAACTCGCGCAATTTCACAAGAACGTCCTGACCATCCATGTCGGGCAGACCGAGGTCGAGCAGGATCACGTCCGGCACGAGCGTCGCGGCAAGACGCAGCGCCTCGGTACCACTATCGGCCCGCAACACCGTGTATCCAGCCGCCTCGAGTGCCGGCCGCAAAAACCGGTGAATCTGCGGCTCGTCGTCTACCACCAGCACCCGGCTGGTTTCGATCCGTTTTGTTCCGGTCATGGCAAAGGCAGTTCCACCCGGATGACAGTCCCGGGCAACCCATCCGCCGGAAGATCGCGTCGCGGGCTTTCCGCGCGGATCGTCCCGCCCATGGCCTCGACGAACGCCCGCGCGATCGCGAGGCCGAGCCCCGTCCCAGGGGCGACCCGGTCGCCGCGCACGACCCGGAAGAAGCTGTCGAAAACATGGGGCAGGTCCTCAGGTGGAATACCAACCCCTTCATCTGCGACCGACAGCGTTACGTGCTCTCCCTCGCGCCGGGAGAATACCGAGATAGCGCCGCCCTCAGGTCCGTACTTGACGGCATTCTCGAGAAGATTGACCAGAACCTGTTCCAGGAGCGCCGGGTCTGCGCGCACCGTTGCGGCATCTTCGGGAATATTGACCGCGGTACGGAAGGCGTCGGGAACGCGTGAAACGGCCTGCTCGACGACCGGCTCGAGATCCACGGGCTCGTGTCGCGCCATGATTTCCCCGGTCTCGATCCGCGCCATCCCGGTAATGTTGGCGAGAAAGCGCGTCATGCGCCCGACATCCTGAACGATGCTCGCGAGCAGGTCGTGGCGGGTCGTTTCCGGCAGGTCGCTGTCAGATCCCGCCAGCGTTTCGGCCGCGCCACGGATCGCGGTAAGTGGTGTCCGCAGGTCATGAGACAGCGAAGACAGAAGCGCCGTGCGCAGGCGCTGTGTCGATTCCTGCGCCCGCGCTTCAGCCGCGCGCGTGGCCAGCCGCAGCCGCTCCGTTGCGAGTGCCGCCTGGTCCGCCAGCGCTCTGAGGGCCTGGAGCACGGGCTCGGTCAGCGGAACAACGGGCCGCACGCCCAGGACGCCGACGACGCCTGCCTCGGTGGCCAGCGGCAGGAACCGCCACGCCGATCCCGGAAGCGTGGTCGTCCCCATGCCGGTTGCCACGCGGTTGTGCCAGGCGAATTCAGCCGCAGCGGTAGCCACGTCATCGAACGCCGCGACGCGTGGCAACCCTTCTGCGCGGGCAAAAAGCAGAACGGCTTCGCTGGCGAGCGCCCGTGCCTCGGCTTCGACCACCGTGGCCAGGCCGGCCTCGTCAGATACCTGGGCAAGCGCCCGCCCGAACAGCGTAATGCGCCGAAGCGCGTCGATCCTGGTGCGCGCCGCTTCTGCCTCGGCCCGTACCCGGCCCGCAAGCGACCCGGTCAACACGCCAACAACAAGGAAGGCGAAGAGAGCGGTCACATCGCGCGGGTTGGCAACGGAGAGCGTGTAGATAGGCGGGAGAAAAAAGAAATTCCACAGCACGAAGCTCGTGAGCGCGGCAAAGATGCCGACGCTTCGCCCGTAGAGGCTCGCCATTGCGACGACGATAGCAGTGAAAACATACCCCATCGCTTCGGACGGCAGCACACGGCCCAAGGCAAAACCTGCGACCGTTGTCAGGCTTGTGACTGCGAGGCTGACAATGAACGGCAGCAGCTTCGGCCGGGCGACAGGCCGCGGCGGTGCCCGCCGGCTTGCGACCGGGTCCGGGACCACGTGCAACGCATAAGCTCGTGCGGCGCGTGCCAACCGCCCGGAGAGGCTGCGCCGCCATCGCCACTTCTGGCGATTACGCGCGATCACAATGTGCGCCACGTTCTGGCGGGCCGCCGCATCGAGCAAGGCCGCCAGCACATCCGCATTTGTGGTCGTCTCGACGGTACCGCCAAGCTGGATCACCAGATCAAGCGCCGGCTGCACGGCCACTCCAGTCAGCGCCTGTTCAGCATGGAAGGCAAAAAAAGGCGCTCGCAATGCCTCCGCGAGACGTGCGGCGTGCCGGACGACCTGTTCCGCAGTTTCGCCGCCTTCCACAACGGCCATGACGCGCTCTGCCGCCGGCCATGGGCCGGCGATAGCCTGCGCGCGCATATAGGTCGCAATATCACGATCGACATGCTGGGCCACTCGCCGCAGTGCCATCTCCCGGAGCGCCGCGAGATTCCCGGCGCGGAAAAAGCCGTTGAGCGCCCGACGGGCCACATCCGGGCGGTAGACCAGTCCCTGTGTGAGACGTGTGCGCAATTCCTCGGGCGGCAGATCGATCAATTCGATGTCGTCGGCGAGACCGAGTACCGTGTCGGGCAGCGTCTCCGCGACACGAATACCGGTAATCCGGGCGACCTGATCGTTCAGACTTTCCAGATGCTGAACGTTGAGGGTAGTCCAGACATTGATGCCGGCGTCGAGCAGCGTCAGGACATCCTGCCATCGCTTCGCATGACGCAAACCGGGCGCGTTGGTGTGAGCCAGTTCGTCAAGCAGCAACAGGGCCGGGCGGCGCTCAAGCGCCGCATCAAGATCGAACTCTTCGAGAAGCCGGCCACGATATGAGATGATCCGCCTCGGTAATACCGGCAACTCGCCGAGCTGCTCCATCGTCTCCGCCCGGCCATGCGTTTCAACAAGGCCAACAACGACGTCCATGCCGGACTCATGGCGGCGTCTGGCCGCCGCCAGCATCTCCCACGTCTTGCCGACGCCTGGCGCAGCACCGAGGAAGATCTTCAGCTGCCCCCGCCCGCCGCTGTTCGCCTGCACAAGCAGGGCGTCAGGGTCAGGTCGGTTCTCTGGCGAAGCGGAACCCATCCTTGATGATCACGCCATCACGGGCATATGCGCAAGCTCAAACGCGCACATTGTTGCATCATGGTACCTCCGCCGCGCGCTCCGGGAACGTCCGTGAAGCGCGTGTGCCGGGGCACCTTAGTCCCTGTGCAAAATCCATCGCGACGGCCGATACAGCGGGTGGCGCGGAAGACAAAGGCCTTGATGATCACCGCGATCGAAGTGTTTGCTCTGGTGCGTTGGTGCGACGCCTCCGTTCCGCGTTGCGTCCGGCGCCGGAGCGGGGCGCCAGAAGGATCATAGCGGGTGGCGCGATTCCCGCCAGGCAGCGAGCAGCATGGTCCAGATGCGCCGCAACTGCGCGCGAAGGCGGTCCCTGAAAACGCTGCCGCCCCGGTGATCCATTCCGGGCCATGCGTTACGCTGCATGACCTTCGGCCAATTCGAGATTGAGCCTGAGAACGTTGACATGCGCCGTTCCGACAACACCCAGCGCCGGCCTGGTTGCCAGGCGCTGGATGAGCTGCTCGACAACAGACAGGGGTACCTTCCTCGCCGCGGCAACCGCTGGTGCCTGACGAAGCGCATTTTCGAGCGAAATATCGGGATCAAGTCCCGAAGCCGACGAGGTGACCGCATCGTCAGGAACCGGGCCAGGGCCATAAGCCTTGCGATAGGCCGCGATCCGCGCCGTGACATGGGCGACAAGCGCCTTGCTGGTCGGCCCGAGATTGGAAGCGCCGGATTCAGCGGCGTCATAGGGCGCAGGCACGGTCTGCCCCTTTGCGTTCGTCACTGTCAGCGCCGATGGGCGGCCGTGGAACCATTCCTTGCCCCGGAAGTTTTGGCCGATCAGCACCGACCCGACTGGCTGGCCATGAAGGCGAATGAGGCTGCCGTTCGCCTGGAGCGGAAAGACAAGCTGGGCAAAACCGGTGAACGCAAGCGGTACGACCAGTCCGAGAAGCAAGCTGAACAGGACGACAACGGAAAAAGCCGGACGGAGTTCGCGCAGCATGGACGGGCTCCCTTGATCAGCTGAACACATGAAAAGCACTGAGGATCAGGTCGATAGCCTTGATGCCGATGAACGGCGTGATGAGCCCC
>JAKAXS010000316.1 GCA_021816505.1 Pseudomonadota bacterium | reverse complement strand
CCGATCTCCGGCGCTGAATACGGGTGCGCTCACTATTTTCGAATGATGATCTGCGCGTCGCCGGTGCGGCGAATGACTTCGACGGCCACGCAGCCGGAGGTACGACGGCTGTCGAGGCGGAGATCGACACGCGAGCTGCCGATGGCGATGTCGCGAATTTCCATTTCGTCGAAGAAATCCGGAAACACGGGGTTGGCGAAGGTCAGCGTGTTCGTCACATGATCGACTGATATACCGAGGCAGGCGGCGAGCAGCGCGAAAGGCGTGGCGGCAGCCCAGGCCTGCGGCGAGCAGGCGACGGGATACGACGTCGGTCCGCGACGATGCTTACGTGGAAAACCGCAGAACAGTTCAGGAAGACGATGCTCGTCCTGATAGAGCGCGGCACCGAAGATGGCTTCGAACACGGCCGCGGCCTCGTGCTTCAGGCCGTAGCGTCCGAGGCCCAACGCAATCATGGCGTTGTCGTGCGGCCAAACGGAGCCGTTGTGATATGACATCGGGTTGTATCTCGCCTCGCCGCGCGACAGCGTGCGAATGCCCCAGCCGCTCGAACCGTGCCGGCTCAGAAGGACAGAGGCGACGGCGGCCGCGCGGTGCGGCTGGGCGATGCCCGCCATCAATGCGTGCCCGGCATTCGAACTGCGCACCCGGCAGGGGCGTTTGGCGCCGTCCAGTGCAATCGCAAAGGTCGAAATCTCTTCGCACCAGAAGGCGTCATCGAAAGCGTTGCGCAGGGCTTCGGCCTGGCGTGTGAGGCTCTCGGCAAAATCGGTGTCGCCAACGAGACGTGCAAGATCGGCGGCCTTGTGCTTGGCCGCGTAGACGTAGGCTTGAACTTCCACCAGGGCGATCGGCCCTTCGGCGAGCCGGCCGTCCGCGTGAAAGATGGAATCGTGGCTGTCTTTCCAACCTTGATTGGCGAGCCCTTGCGGCGTTTCGCGGAAGTACTCCACGAAGCCGTCGCCATCGCGATCGCCGAACGTATCGATCCATGTCAGCGCGGCTTTGATGTTCGGCCAGATCTTCGCGACCGTCTCGCTGTCGCCGGTGCGATCGAAATACATTCCGGCAAGCATCACGAACAGCGGCGTGGCATCGACAGTGCCGTAGTAGCGCCGGAACGGAACCTCGCCCAAGAGCGCCATCTCGCCCTGCCGGCGTTCGTGCAGAATCTTGCCGGGCTGGGCGTCTGCTGCAGGATCGATCGCCGTCGCCTGCGTGGCCGCAAGATAGGTCAGCACGCCCTTGGCGATAGATGGATCGAGCCACAGCATGAGCATGGCGGTGATGATGCCGTCGCGGCCGAAGACGGTGCTGTACCAGGGGATGCCGGCGTACGGATAACGGCCGTCCGGCGTGTCCGTGAGCAGCATGTGCAGATCGGCCGTCGACTGGCACAGGATTTCATTGAGCAGCGTGTTGGAGGTGGCGACGGTGGCTATGCCGCGCGTCGCCGTTCGCAACTGCCGGCGCTTGTTGAGATAGGCCGGCAGCAGACCGGTCGCGGGCTTGGTTCGTCCTTCCGATGCAAGCGTGACGGTAACGCCAAGGGACGTCTGGCCACGACCGGGGATCGTGACATCGAAAATGGCGCGTCGCGGTTCGAGCACGCGGGGCGGCGGCGAAAAGTCCAGGCGCGTCGTGCGTGTCGCGCCGTCCAGTCCGACGTAACTCAGCTCGAGCGTTCCCGGCGCCAAGATCTTGCTGGATACGCTGCCGCGGCGAATGCGGTCCACGCCACGAACTTCGAACAGATCCTTGAAATCGGCATCGAAGTTGAAGCCGACCTGAAAGCGATGCTCATCAGTGTCGAAGTTGCGGAGAGCGATGCGCTCGTAGCACGCGTCGTCCCAGAGGAATTTCAAACGCTCGAAAGCTATGGTGTCGCGGTGGATGGCCACCGCCGCGCTGCTTTCGATATCGGGGTTGGTCAAGTCGACAGAGAGAGCCGCGTTGTCATCCTGGATAACGGAGGACAGAAGCAGCGGACGGCGACCCGCGAACCAGAACTGGAAGCGCGAAAGATGGCGCATGTCGCGAAAGAACAGGCCTTCGGCCGACGTCTCGACCCCGCCGATGTCGCCGTAGGCATCAAGCACGGCGAAAGCGTCGCCATGCTTGAGCGTGCGCAACGAACGCTCGACGAGCGAAGTCTGCGCTTCGATGTGATATTCGGAGACGTCATCGGCATCTTGCCGCGCGTGAAGCGGTGTTACGACCATGCCTTCGCCCCTCAACGTCGCGTTAGGCCCGGATGGCACCTGCGGACACCTGCCCCGCGCCGTTGCCATTGTAGGCATGGCCGTTGGTGACGCTCAAGGCCGGCCGACCATGAGCACCACGTTGAGCGATCTTCTCGTAGACGGCAAGATAGCGGTCGGCCATATGGCGCAACGTGAACCGGTTGTCGAACTCGGCTCGGACCATACGCCGATCGAGCTTCACAGCCTTGTGCACAGCAGCCACTGCCTCGTCGATCGACGAGACGATGTATCCCGAGCGACCTGGCGTGATGACCTCCGGTACCGATCCATTGTTCCAAGCGACGACCGGTGTTCCCGCCGACATGGCCTCGATCATCACGAGACCGAACGGCTCAGGCCAATCGATGGGGAACAACAGGGCGCTGGCATTGCCTAGGAACTCGCCCTTGCCGGCGTCGCCGACTTCGCCGACGAACTCGATCATCGGATCGTCGAGCATCGGCTCGATGACCTTTTTGAAGTAGTCGACGTCAGCGGGATCGACCTTGGCTGCGACGCGCAGCGGCATGCCGGCGCGACGTGCAATCTCGATCGCGCGATCCAGCCGCTTGTCGGGACAGATGCGGCCCAGGAAGGCCAGGTACTGTCCAGGGCCCGGCTTGAACGGGATCAAGTTGGGCGGCAACCCGTGATGGATCGTAGCGGCCCAGTTCGTCGTCTTCGGCATCGGCGCATGCTGGCTGTCGGAGATCGACACGAACGGCATGTCCGGAAAGGCTTTGTAGATCGGCATGAAGTCCGGGAGGTCCAGGCGGCCGTGCATCGTCGTCACGGTTCGGTGCTGGATGCTTTCGAACATCGGCTGCTGCAGCAGATCGACGTGAAAATGGATCACGTCGAACTCTTGCGCGCGCCGGCGCACGTTGTGCAGCATGACCAGCATGGTCGCCAAATGATCGCGGATGCCGGCAAGGCGCAGGCCCTTCTCGCATCCCGCAACCAGTTCCGCCGAAGATTGCGAGTCGCCTGAGGCAAACAGCGTGACCTCATGCCCCTGACGTACGAGTTCTTCCGTGAGCCACGAGACGACGCGCTCCGTTCCGCCATAGAGTTTAGGCGGCACAGCTTCAGCCAGAGGGGCGACCTGTGCGATGCGCATTTGCGTCTCCGTTACTTTGGGGATTGCCGCGAGCTTCCGTAGGCTCTGCACACGCTAAACGGCGTGGGGGCTAAGCAGTTCCCGATACGATGCCTGCGCCCTTACGCGGCTTGGCGGCCGTCGTGGAAGCGGCTCAGTTCCAGGTTCACAAGATCGCGATAAGCGCCATCCTGGCGTTGCAGTTCGTCCGGAGGACCCTGCTGCACGATACGCCCGTGGTCCAAGACCAGAATGCGGTCGAAACTCCGCAAGGTCGACAGGCGGTGGGCGATTGCGATGACCGTCCGGCCATGCATCAACGTCGCCAGCGCCTGGCGGATCATCTCCTCGGAATGCGTGTCCAGCGCCGATGTGGCCTCGTCGAGCAGCAGGATCGGCGAATTCTTCAGCAGCGCGCGGGCGATGGCGATGCGCTGGCGCTGACCGCCGGACAGTTTCGTGCCCCTGTCGCCAACGACCGTATCGAGCCTGAGCGGCATACGATCGATAAAGTCGGCGCAACAGGCGGCCTCGGCGGCACGCAGGATGTCGCGATCGGATGCGCCTTGATTGCCGTAGCGGATGTTGTCGCGCAGGGTACGGTGGAACATCGTGATGTCCTGCGGCACGACGGCGATCGCACGACGCAGCGACTCGTCCGTCGTCGAGCCGATATCCTGGCCGTCGATGGTGATGCGGCCGTCGTTGACCGCATAGAGCCGCTGCAACAGCGACAATATGGTGGATTTGCCACCGCCCGAGGCGCCGACCAGGCCGACACGCTCACCGGGCGCGATGTCGAAGGACAGGCGATCGAACACGCGGCGGCCGTTCGGGTAATTGAACGTGACGTCGCCGAAGCTGATGGAGATCG
>JAKAXS010000315.1 GCA_021816505.1 Pseudomonadota bacterium | reverse complement strand
TCTACACGCCTGGGGCTCATTCCCGCGACGATCGGACCCTACGTCGTCGCGAAGTTGAGCGAGGGGAGAGCGCGCCGCATCTTCATGTCGGCGAGGGTCTTCGGCGCGGCGCAGGCGGCCGAGCTTGGTCTGGTGGATAGGGTCGTCGCGGCGAGCGGGCTCGAGGTTGCGGTCGAAGACGAGATCGTGCCCTACCTGGCGGCCGCGCCGGGCGCCGTCAGCTCGGCGAAGGCGCTTCTGCGTTCCCTCGGTCCGAGAATTGACGATGCCGTCATCGACGATACCGTGCGCCGTCTGGCCGATACGTGGGAGCAGCCGGAGGCACAGGAAGGCGTTGGCGCATTCTTCGCAAAGCGCAAGCCGCACTGGGTCGTCTAGCCAAACATCTGATTTGCAACGGATTTAGTATCCGCTTTCCAGGCTTTAGCCCGGAAGTGCAGCTGCGCAGCGCGTTCGCGCGCATACGCTTTTCGAGCTTCGCAAATCGGGCCGGATGCTGTGTCACGGCTATGGTTACGCGTAAACGTCACACCTGTCGCGTTACGCCCTGTCATCCGGGCTGACCACCAGAAGGCCCACATTTAGCGCGCTTTGATCTAGCCTACCGTGCTGTGGTCATATAAACTTACCAGAAATACAAATGAGCGATAAAGGGCTGCGCTAAGGGAAGTGACAGCGACAATCGCCTGGCAATAGCCATTCGACTTCGGGAGGTCGAACATGGGGGGTCGCGTACGCGAGCTCAAAAGGTCGGACGCCGATCGGCACGCGCAATCCGTCGTGGAAGCCGTTGCGCGAACCGGTGTGCCTGATCTGGCTGAGCCGGGCGTCGTCATGGAGTCGTGGAGACGGTGCGTCGGCGAATACAAGCTCGACGTAGCAGTCCATAAGGGCCCGTTCGTGGTCAGCGGGCAGGAACTCAAGTGCGCGACTGAGCCGCTCGATGTTCTCAGGGATGTTGCGGCGCCCGAAATCGGCAGACTGCTGGATCGTGTCGGCCCTGCTCATTACGTCGCGCTCCTTGCCGACTCCAAGGGGATCGTCCTTGACGTCAGTGCCACCCTCGTCGTCGACAGAGATATGCGGCGCGTGGGTGTCTGCGCTGGCGCGGTGTGGGACGAAATGCTTGCCGGCACGAACGGCATCGGCACGGCGCTAGCCGGTCGCGCACCGGTGACGGTTCACCGGAACGAGCACTTCTTCTACAACTACGTGGGGCTCACGTGCACGGCGGCGCCGATCTTCAACTGGGATGGGGAACTGCTGGGCGCGCTTGACGTGTCGGCGCTTGCGGACCTTCCGCGCGAGATGCAGGTTTTCGTGCGTCGCCTCGTCGACAGCGCGGCGCGGCGCATCGAGCGCCTCTACTTCCTCAGCCGAAACGGTGATCGACCGGTTCTACGATTGGAACGCTCGCTCGAGTCGACGCAACACCACGCCGGAATGTTGATGGCACTTGGCGACGATGGCAAGCCGGTCGAGGTTCTTGGCCAAGTCTCGCAGCTCGATCGCGACTATGCGATCGGACGATCGCTCGCGGAGCTGGTGGATATCTGCTGGCAGGACGGCACGGGACAGCTGCAAGAGAACGGTGAGGTGCAGCGCATCGGGATCGCGCAGCTGCCTCATGCAGGCGGTGCTTGCTTCGCCAGCCTGCGCATGCCGAAAACGAGGCCGGGTTCAAGCGCCCGCACCAGGTCTCCAAGACTGCAGCCTCCCCGTCCTGCGGGGCCATTGTCATTGGATATGCTGGCCGGACACGATCCCGCCCTGCTGGAGCAGGTTCGGGTCATCAAACGCCTCGTCGACCGGCGCCTGCCCATTCTGCTGCAAGGCGAGACCGGGACGGGAAAGGAAGAGTTTGCACGCGGCATTCACAATGCCGGCGCACGGGCCGCGGGCCCGTTCGTGGCGATCGATTGCTCGTCCATTCCGGAAAGCCTGATCGAGAGCGAGCTGTTCGGCTACGAAACGGGAACTTTCACAGGCGCCCGGCGCGAGGGGCGGCGCGGGCGCATCGCTGAAGCGAATGGCGGAACGCTCTTCCTGGACGAGATCGGCGACATGCCGATGCCGCTGCAGACGCGCCTGCTGCGTGTGCTGGCGCAGCGGGAGTTGGTGCCGCTGGGAGCGTCGAAGCCGCTCAAGGTCGACTTCAACGTCATTTGCGCCAGCCACCAGGATCTTCCGGCGATGATTGCCGAAGGACGTTTTCGCCAGGATCTTTACTTCCGTATCGCAGGCGTGCGCATCGAGTTGCCGGCATTGCGCAACCGTCGCGACAAGGAAGGCGTGATCCTGCTCGCGTTGGCGGTGGAAGCCGAGGACGCCGGGATGGAGCAGGTGCCGGCCATCAGTGGTGAAGCCATGGAGGCGCTCACGTCGCAACGATGGACCGGAAACATCCGGGAACTCCGTCTCGCGATGCGCTACGCGTTGGCCAATACGATGGGCGATGAGATCGCGGTAGGGGACCTGCCGGGTTGGCTGGTATTCGCCGGAGACCTCCGGCGCCGCGGTGGTTGCCAGAATGAGCGACGCGAGCGCGAGGAGCCGGCCTTCTCGCCGGACGACCTGGCAGCCGTGCTGAAGCGTCACGACTGGTGCGTCACCGACGCTGCGGCCGAATTGAAAGTCAGCCGCCAGACGCTCTATCGGTGGATGCGGCGCCAGGCGCTCGAACGCCCGAACTGAGTTGTCACGTGTGACGAACGCGTTACGCGGTCTTGTTGCGGGCAACAGCCCTCCCACGGATCTTCTGAAGCAGGTGTGCGTGCGCGCGTTGCGGCTGCGCCACATCAATCTTCTTGCAAGCGCTGCGAATCGCGGTTCCTCGTCGCCTGATAGCAAGATTACCCAATGTTTTCTTGGGTCACCGTCTCCCGACCTGTCTGGGAATCTTGCGTTGCTCAGATCGTATCAATTTCTGGCACAGCCCTTGCTGTTGGTCCTTTCGAACGCGCGTTGGCGGGGGGATCCGCCGATCCAAAGCGTGATCGCATCTTCCGGCAAATGCCGAGCGACGGGGAACAAAGGGGACTAGGGCCGAATGAAAAAACTTGGAAAGACTTGGAGCGCGACGCTCCCGATCGTGACCGCCCTCGGGCTTGGTGCGCTGGCAGTGCCGGGTGCGGCCAGCGCGGCCGATCTCGGTGGCAACTGCTGCGCGGATTTGGAAGAGCGGATTGCCGAGCTTGAAGCGACAACCGCGCGCAAGGGCAATCGCAAGGTCTCGCTGGAAGTTTCGGGCTGGGTCACGCAGCAGTTGATGGGCTGGGACGACGGCGAGGAGACGGGCGCCTATGTCGTCGACAGCCTCACCGACCTTGGATCGCAGATCCATTTTGCCGGCAAGGCGCAGATCAGCCAGGGCTGGTCGGCGGGCTATAACCTGTTCCTCAACACCCAGACCGCGGAGAGCTTCTCCGTCGACCAGAACAACGACGACGCGGGCGAAAACATTTCGGTGCTGCAGTCGTACTGGTGGTTGCAGAGCGATCGCCTCGGCAAGCTGTCCATCGGTTTGCAGAGCCACGCGACCGACAACATCAGCGTTCTCGACCTATCGGGCGCCGGCAGCTTGTTCGCCGCCAACGTCGTGTCGTTCGACGGCGCCGGCATGTTCCTGCGTCCCGAGGACGGGACGGGCCTGTCCAGCGCACGGTGGCAGAGTGTCGGTCACTGCCTGAGCATCGGCGCCGGTATCTTCGGCGACTGTCATGGCGACCGCTCCAACGCGGTGCGCTACGACACGCCCGTGTACGCCGGCTTCCAGGCCTCGGCCTCGTGGGGTGAGGATGATTTCTGGGACGTGGCGCTGCGCTACAACGGCGATGTCGGACCGTTCAAAATCACCTTCGGCGCGGGCTACCTGGAAAACCGCGACGAAGAGAGTGACGTGACGCCCGACGTCAACGCCTACCAGATCGGTGCATCGGTCCTGCATTCGCCGACGGGTCTGTTCTTCAATGTGGCCTGGGGCGAGGAAGAGCCGGTCGACAGCAACAGCGAATTCGCCGACACACAGCAGCTTTACCTGAAGGGTGGCTGGCGCGCGAAGCTCAATCCGCTCGGCGCAACGGTGTTCTACGGCGAGTACGGGCGTGACAAGGACATGTATGGCGCGCTCGCACTTGGCGCGTCGGCTTGCGCCGCCTTCGATGGCGCGGGCGGTTCCATGGATCTGGCTTGCGCGAACGCCGTCGACGCGACTGTGGACGTCAAGA
>JAKAXS010000314.1 GCA_021816505.1 Pseudomonadota bacterium | reverse complement strand
CGTCATGTCGTCGGGGAAGTAGTTCTGGCCGGAGAAGGCGTCCGGCGCGTCGTGGTCGTAGGCGTAGCCCTCGCCGTAACCTTCGTCCTCCATCAGCTTGGTCGGCGCGTTGAGGATCACCTTCGGCGGTGACAGCGAGCCATGCTCTTTCGCCGCGCGCATGGCACCCTTGTAGGCAACGTAGGCGCCGTTCGATTTCGGTGCCGTGGCGAGGTAGATCGTCGCCTGGGCCAGCGCCAGTTCGCCTTCGGGACTGCCGAGAAAATCGAACGTGTCCTTCGCGGCCAGCGCCTGCACGAGCGCCTGCGGATCGGCGAGGCCGATATCCTCGACCGCCATGCGCACCAGGCGGCGGCAGATGAACAGACGGTCCTCGCCGCCGTCGAGCATGCGGCAGAGCCAGTAGAGCGAGGCATCGGGGTCGGAGCCGCGCACCGATTTGTGCAGCGCGCTGATCAGGTTGTAATGGCCGTCGCGACCCTTGTCGTAGAGCGGCGCGCGCCGCTGCACGAGTTTCGACAACGCATCGCGGTTGAGCTGCTTGGAACCGGCCGGCGCGGTGGAGAAGACCTCGTCTGCCAAGTTGATGACCGACCGGCCGTCGCCGTCGGCCATGTTTTTCAAGGCTTCGCGCGCTTCGGCATCGAGCGGCAGCGGACGGCCCTCTTCCTTCTCCGCGCGCTGGATCAGGTCTTCCAGCGCGGCATCGTCGAGGCGATGGAACGTCAGCACGGCGGCGCGGCTCAGCACGGCGGCGTTGAGTTCGAACGACGGGTTCTCCGTCGTCGCGCCGACCAGCGTGATGGTGCCGTCCTCCATGTGCGGCAGGAAGCTGTCCTGCTGCGAGCGATTGAATCGGTGGATCTCGTCGATGAACAGCAGCGTGCCCTTGCCCTGCTCGCGCCGCGCCTTGGCACGGTCGAAGGCTTTGCGCAGGTCCTGAACGCCGGAGAAGATGGCGGAGAGCTGTTCGAATTCCAGGCTCGTCGCGTCAGCGAGCAGGCGCGCGACGGTCGTCTTGCCGGAGCCGGGCGGGCCCCACAGGATCATCGAGCCGACGCGACCGCTGGCCAACATGCGCGTCAGCGTGCCTTCGGGGCCGACGATATGATCCTGGCCGACGACCTCGGCGAGCGTCTTGGGGCGCAGCCGGTCGGCCAGCGGACGCGGTGCGCTGCGCTCCAGTCCGGCGGCTTCGAAGAGGTTACTCATGGCGTGGACCGCGATGTTCCCTCGCCCCGTCACGCGCGCATTCCCTCTCCCCGTCCTTCACGGGGAGAGGGTTAGGGTGAGGGGCAGGTTCTAGCGATAGCGCAAGCGGCTGCCCCTCACCCCGACCCTCTCCCCATCGCACGTGCAGGGCGATGGGGAGAGGGAGAAGCGGGCGCCCCGCTTGATCCAGAGTGCTCGACAGCATCATCCCGGCAACCTCAGTTGCAGGGTCTGGCCACCGCGCTTGACTTCGAGCTGCCAGACGCGCGGCCGATCGCGGATGGAATCGTCCAGTTCCTGCAGCGTCGTGATCGTCTGGCGGCCGACGCTGAGGATCACATCGCCGCGCTGGAAGCCGAGACGGGCGGCAATCGAACCGGGGCGCACCGATAAAATCACGACGCCTTCGTCATCCAGGCCGAGTTCATCGGCGATGCCCGGAAGTATGTTGGAAACGCGCGCGCCGTCGAACGGATGCTGACCCGCGAGGTTCTTCACGTCGTTCTTGCCTGCCGCAGGCGGCGCCGCCAGCGGCAGGTTGATCGACAGGGGTTTGCCCTTGCGGATGACGGCGAGCTGCACCGTTTCGCCGATGCCTCTGGTCGTCAGGCGGTAGTAGACCGAGCGCGGGTCCGTCACATCGAAGGTGTCGACCTTGACGATCACGTCGCCCGCGAGCAATCCCGCCTTGGCGGCGGGGCCATTGTCGCTGATGCGTTCGATCATGGCGCCGGTGACGCGGTCGAGCCCCAGACCTTCGGCGATGTCGCGCGTCACGGCTTCCAACTTCGCGCCGAGCCACGGGCGCTCCACCTTCTTGCCGCTCGTGGCACCTTCCAGATAGACGCGCACGAGGTTCGACGGGATGGCGAAGCCGATGCCGTGCGAGCCGCCGGACTGCGAGAAGATCATCGTGTTGATGCCGACGAGCTTGCCCGCCATGTCCACCAGCGCGCCGCCCGAGTTGCCCGGATTGATCGCCGCGTCCGTCTGAATGAACACCTGCGCGTCGGATTTGCCGATCTCGGTGCGTGTCTGCGCCGAGATGATCCCGCTCGTCACCGTCTGGCCGACGCCGAACGGATTGCCGATGGCCAGCACCAGGTCGCCGACTTCCAAGGTGTCGGAGTTTTCCAGCTCGATGGCGGAAAAGCGTTCACCGTTGCTTTCGATCTTCAGGATGGCGATGTCGGTCTTGTCGTCCTGGGTGAGAACCTTTGCGTCGAACTCGCGCTTGTCTGACAGAGCCACGCGAATTTCCGTCTCGCCGCGGCCCTTCACGACGTGCGTGTTGGTGATGACGACGCCGTCCGGACTGACTATGACGCCGGAGCCGAGTGAGCTCTGCATGCGTTCGCTCGGACCACCGAACTGCTCGCCGAAAAAGCGGCGGAAGAACGGATCGTCGGCAAACGGCGAATTGGCCACCTTCACGCGGCTGCGCACATAGACGTTGACGACCGCGGGAGCGGCGGTGCGCACGATCGGCGCGAACGAATACTGCGCTGCCTCGCGCGAGGGGGGAGGCACACGCTGCTGGGCATCGGCAGGCGGGGTAAAGGTCGCGGCGAACAGGGCGCCGGCCAGCACCGGGATGCTCAGCCAAATCGCAAGACGTTTGACAGGCTGCATGTGGCTCCGATTTGTGTCTATGGTCGCCGTCGCGCCCTTGGCGGAGCGGCTGCGGGCCCTTTTATATCAGGTTCGCGGGCGGGAAAAGGAAGGGCTGTCGCGCTTTCGCGCAACAGGTGGACATTTCGCGGACGGCCTTATCGCTTGCGTGGCCGGGGGGTGCTGATGCGGGTTATGCGAATTGTGCTGAAGATCGCCATCGCGCTGGCGCTCGTCGTCGCGGCGCTGGCCGCATACGGGCTGTGGGTGCCCGGCCGATCGTTTTCGGGCCCGCAACCGGCGCCCACGGCGGAGGAGCGCGCGCTGGCGGACCGGCTTGCCGGCCACATCGCGGCGATCGCGAGCGAGCCGCACAACACGCAGCATCCGGCCGCGCTGGAACGCTCGGCCGTGGCGGTGGAGGCCGCGTTCCGCCAAATGGGCTTCGAGCCGCAGATCCAGCGCTACGAGGCCGACGGGACGACCGTTCGCAACATCTGGGTCACGATCGAGCCGGATGCGGGCGCCAAGGACGTGACGACGATCGTCGTCGGCGGACACTACGATTCCGCCGGCGATGCACCCGGCGCGAACGACAACGCGTCGGGTACGGCCGCCACGCTGGAACTGGCGCGCATGCTGAAATCGCATCGGCCGTCGCGCACGCGCATTCATCTCGTCGCCTTCACGAACGAGGAAGCGCCGTTCTGGGGCAGTGCGGACCACGGTGCCGCGCGCTTCGCCGACCTGTTGATCTCGCGCGGCGAGACCGTGCGCGGCATGCTGTCGTTGGAGACGCTCGGCTGGTTCTCCGACGTGGCCGGCAGCCAGAAGTATCCCAAGCCCTTCAACTGGATCTATCCGGACGTCGGCAACTTCGTCGCGGTCGTCGGAATGCCGGGCTCGCGCTCGTGGCTGCACGAAGTGCTGGAGCCGTTTCGCCGTCACGCGCACGTGCCGACGATCGGCGGCATCGCGCCGTCTTTCATTCCCGGTATCGCCTGGTCCGATCACGCGCCGTTCTCCGATCGCGGCATCCCCGCGCTGATGCTGACCGACACGGCGCCGTTCCGCTATCCGCACTACCATCGCGCCACGGATACGCCCGACAAGGTGGACGTCGCGACGCTCGCGCGCATCACGACCGCGCTGGAGAAGACGCTGAAGGAGCTGGCGCCTTGAAACGAAAAAGGGCCAGACCTCGGTCTGACCCCTCGTTCACACGCGCAATGTAGGTTGGGTCAAGCTTTCGCGCGACCCAACATTCACCGCACACCCTAGAGCTGTTGGGTCGCGCTGCGCTTGACCCAACCTACAGGGCCGAGTTCGCCCAGCCTGGTTCGCCCCGATCAGTTCCGGCCCTTGTCGACCAGCTTGTTCTTGGAGATCCAGGGCATCATGGC
>JAKAXS010000313.1 GCA_021816505.1 Pseudomonadota bacterium | reverse complement strand
CGTGTATCCAAGGTTCAGGCGCGCCGTCTGCAGCGCCGCCTTCGCGCCTCGTACGCTGGCCTCCGCTTCTCTCAATGCGTTGAGGCGCGTTTCGCCTTCCCGCTCCGACATCGCGTGCGTGCCGACGAGCGGCTTGCTGCGCGACACTTCCGACTTGGTGAACTCGACCCGGGCCTCCGCCGCTGCGACCTGAGCTTCGAGGCGATCGACTTCGGCAGCGTAGGGCGCAGGGTCAATCGTGACCAACAGGTCACCCGCCTTGACGACGGCGCCTTCACGGAAATGGACCGTCTCGACGGCGCCGGCCACGCGCGACCGGACGTCGACACGCTCGACGGCCTCGAGGCGGCCGGAAAACTCGTCCCAGGTGGCCGGCTCGCGCGCTTCCACGATAGCGACGGAGACTGGCGTCGCGGTTGGAGCGGGAGCCGTCGCTGAGTTTGCAAGGACTGGAGAAGTGATGGCGCCCACCGCCACCGCGAGGGCTGCGGCCGAAGACATTACCATCGAGCGCAGATCAGAGTTGAAACGCAGCGTCATGGATCATCCTCAATCATTCGACGCAGGTCGTCACGAGCACGCCGCGATGCGGCGCGCTACGGCAGCGACAGCTGCTTTTCCGGGCTGGTGAAGCGTTGGTGAGACGGGACGTCTACGGGCGCGGCGCCGAGCGAAATTAGACACCGTACGTCATATATGTACCGTTCGGTATTCATATAGGGCGTAGCGCGTGGGTGTCAACGCCTATTTGTAACGAAGAGTAGGAATATGCCACCGTTCGTTCTGTAACTAGACGATTACATATTGAGATTGCTAGGACAAATCGTCACTACGCCGGCGTTGCAGGCCTGATTTAAGCTTCACTTAATGTGAGCCGACAGTGTTGCGCCACGCGCAGCTCAGGCCGGCTCAGCAGGGAATCAAAGTCCGTATGTGGATTGTCCGATATGCAATTAATCATCGGCACAGCATCGGCGTTCTAGCAATCCTGCTCCTGCTGGTGGGCGGGCTGACGGCGCGGCGCATGTCCACGGACATCCTGCCGCCGGTCAACATTCCCGCCATCAATGTCATTTGGACCTACCAGGGTCTCAATCCCCAAGAGATGGCCAGCAAGCTGACGTCATTCAGCGAGTTGGCGGTGATGAACAACGTCGACAATCTGCGCGAAGTGCGGTCCGAAACCATCAACGGTGTCGGCATCGTTCGCATCAGCTTCCAGCCCGGAACGAACGTCACGTCGGCTTTCACCCAGGTCACCTCGGTGAGCCAGACGATCCTGCGGCGCATGCCGACGGGGACGAACCCTCCGCTGATCGTTCCGTATGTTCCATCGAGCGTGCCGATCATCCAGCTGGTTCTGGCATCCGATACGTTGACCGACGGCGCTCTATACGACTACGCGCGCCTGCAACTGCGCGCACAGATTCAGTCGATACGCGGCATTCGTCTGTCGCTGCCCTATGGCGGCGCGTCGCGGCAGGTGATGATCGATTTGAAACCGGACGCGCTGCAAGCCTACGGCATCTCGCCCAGCGACATCGCACGCGCATCGGCCACGCAGAACCTCACGCTTCCGTCCGGAACGCTGCGCATCGACTCGCGCGAGATCGCGATCACCACCAATGCCAGTCCGGAAACGGTGGCGAGCTTTGCCGACCTGCCGTTGCGTTCCGTCGACGGCCGCGTCGTCAAGGTCTCGGATGTGGCCAGTGTCCGCGATGGCCAAGCGGTTCAGACCAACATCGCCCGTCTCGACGGGCAAAACGCCGTCATCGTTTCCATCCTGAAGCTTGGCGATGCGTCCACACTCGACATCATCAAGCAGATACGGGAACGACTGCCGGAGCTGCAGGCATCGGCCCCCGAGGGCATCACCATCGCTCCCGTGTTCGATCAGTCTGTGTTCGTCGAGCGCGCGATCAGCAACGTCATGATCGAGGCCGTCATCGTCGGCCTGCTGGTCGCGTTCGTCGTGCTCGTGTTCCTGGGCAGCTGGCGCTCGTCCTTGATCGTGCTCACGTCGATCCCGCTGGCCTTGCTGGCATCCATCGCGGGCCTGGCGTTCACCGGCAACACGTTCAACTTGATGACGCTTGGCGGACTGATGCTGGCCATCGGCATCCTGGTCGACAACGCGCTGGTCGAGATCGAGAACATCAACCGCAACCTCGAAGCGGGACTGGGGCTGCGTGAGGCGGTCCTGAAGAGCGCAAGTGAAGTGGCCTTCCCGGAATTCGTTTCCACGTTGGCGATCTGTATCGTCTTCTCACCACTGTTCCTACTGACGGGGACGGCGGCCTTCGTCTTCATTCCCCTTGCTCTGTCGGTCGTCTTCGCGATGGCGGCATCGTACGTGTTGTCGCGGACGCTGGTTCCCACTCTTGCGACGCTGATGCTCTCGTCGACGGCTGGCCATCCCGGCCAGGGAACGGGCTGGCTCAGTGGCGTTTCGCGCGGTGTCGACCGGACGCTTTCGGTGCTGGAGAATGTCGTCGCATCGCTGTCGAGCCTGCAGGTTCGGTGGAAGCTCATCCCGATCGTCGGGCTGGTGTTTGCCTTGTCGCTCGGTGCAGTCGCCGCAACGAAGCTCGGCCGCGAGTTTTTCCCCGAAACCGATGCCGGCATGATCCGCATTTACGTGCGGGCGCAATCAGGTCTGCGGCTGGAGGAGACGGCACGTACGTTCGCCGATGTGCAACGCGAGATCCGGGCGATCATTCCGCCCGATGAAGTCGGCTTCATTGCCGAGAACATCGGCAGCCCTGAGCCCGTCAACCTCGCCTGGGTCGAGAGCGGCGTGGTCGGGTCGTTCGACGGTGAAATCCTCATTCAGCTGGCCGACGAGCATGGGCCGACGGCCCAGTACGTCACCCAGATCCGTCAAATGCTGAAGACCAAGTTCAGCGGGTTGACGACCTACTTCAGGCCGGCCGATGCGACCTCGCAAACTTTGGCCGGTTCCGCGCAGACCGCGATCGAAGCCCGCCTGATCGGCCGCGACGCTCCAGGCAACTCGGAAATCGCCCGTGAACTCCTCACGCGTTTGAAAACGGTTCCCGGTGCCGTCGACATTGCGATGAAGCAGGTTCGCGATCTGCCGTCATACTACCTGGAGATCGATCGCGTCCGCGCGCTGCAGATCGGCGTCACGCCGCAAGATGCCGCGACAGCGCTCTTGGCCGCGCTCGGCGCATCCGGCACGGTGTCTCCAAGCTACTGGGCCGATCCAGCACAGGGTGCTGCCTACACCGTGCAAGTCGTGGCACCTCCGGCCAATCTCACGTCGCTCGAACAGCTGCTGAACACGCCCGTGCGTCCGTCCGGCGGCGGCGAGGTCGTGACGCTCCGCGCGTTCGCATCGCTGCAGCTTCGCAACATTCCCGCGAACATCGACCGCACGACATTGCAGCCGACCACCACCATCCTTGCCAATGTCGAGGGTCGCGACCTGGGCAGCGTCTATCGCGATGTGACGGCGGTGATCGACGATCTGCGGCCCCGCCTCAAGCCGGGCAACCGCATCGACATCGCCGGCCAGGCGCAGTCGATGGAGACCGCGTACGCGGAGATGCTGGGTGGCCTGCTGATGGCATCGCTCTTCGTCTATTTGGTCATGGTCGTGAATTTTCAGTCCTGGATCATGCCGCTCATCGCCATGGGCGGTCTTCCGGTCGCCATTTCCGGTGCGCTGTTCGCTCTGTTCGTGACGGGAACCCCGCTATCGGTGCCGGCCCTGACGGGCTTGATCATGGTCATTGGCGTGTCCACGGCAAACAGCGTCCTCGTCACGAGCTTCGCGCGCGACCGGCTGCACGAGGGCGTCGCACCGGGCGCAGCTGCGATCGATGCAGCCCGCACGCGACTACGCCCCGTTCTGATGACGGCCACCGCCATGATTGTCGGCATCTTGCCGATGGCATTGGGCCATGGCGAGGGCGGCGAGCAGAACGCGCCGCTCGGCCGCGCCGTCGTCGGCGGCCTCATCTTCGGCACCTGCGCAACACTGACGTTCGTCCCATTCCTGTTTTCCACGCTCGCCGGCCTCGGTCGCCGAAGCGAAGCCAACGACAGTTCTTCCGACCGCTCCACCAATCAGTCACTCGCGCCCGCGGAATAGGATGGCCATGAGCAACACGCGTCGAACATTCATCGTCGTGACGGCCTTGTTGGCCGTTGGCTCGGGGATCGCAGGTGCAGCAGCCATGACGGGTTATGGCTCTGTTGTCCTCGATACGGTC
>JAKAXS010000312.1 GCA_021816505.1 Pseudomonadota bacterium | reverse complement strand
CTGCCGCTGCGCGCCAGCGCGCCGTCGCGATCGAACGGTTCGCCCGTCTGGCGCGACACCCAGTCGTCCAGCAGCGCGTTGCCGGGGCCGGTGTCGAACGCCAGGATGTCGCCGTCCGTTCCGATCCACGTCACGTTGGCGACGCCGCCGATGTTGAGGATGGCCACCGGCCGCTCGCTGAGTTTTGTCGCGAAGGCGCGGTGATAGGCCGGCGCCAGCGGCGCGCCTTGTCCCCCCGCCGCCACGTCCGCCGCACGCATGTCGTACACCACCGGCACGCGGGTCAGGTTGGCCAGCAGCGCGCCGTCGCCCAGTTGGACGGTGAGCTTTTCTTCCGCGCGATGCAGCACCGTCTGCCCGTGAAAGCCGATGACGTCGATATCCGACGGCTTGAGATCCTGAGCCTGCAACAGGTCGCGCACCACCTCGGCATGCAACTCCGTCAATTCCCGCTCGACGCGGCCCAGCGTTCCGGACCGGTCGGTCCGCTCCAGCATGCGCGAAGCCTCGACCATGGCCGCTGCCAGCCGCTCGCGCTCCTCCGGCGTGTACGGCCGGCTCGCCGCCGCCTGCCGCGTCACATCGGCCTCGCCGTCCGTCTCGATCAGCGCCACCTCGATGCCATCCATCGAGGTTCCGCTCATCATTCCAATCGCGCGCATCGGCTGGCTCACTTGCACTTTCCCGTGGTGGGGGGTATCCCGACGAACCGGATCTTTATCCGGTCATTGAAGACAAGCCTCAATAACAAAGCAATCCCGGCATGACGACGACCAAAAGCGACTTTCTGCGCACGTTGACGGAGCGCGGCTACATCCATCAAACGTCTGATCTTTCCGCCATCGACGGCCTCGCGGCGGAGGGCAAGATCGTGGCGTATGTGGGGTACGACTGCACGGCCCCGTCGCTGCACATCGGGCATCTGCTGTCGATCATGATGCTGACGTGGCTGCAGAAGACCGGCGCCGGCAAGCCCGTCGCGCTGATGGGCGGCGGCACCACGCGCGTGGGCGACCCGTCCGGCCGCGACGAGACGCGCCGCATTTTGACGCTGGAAAAGATCGAGGAGAACAAGCAGGGCATCAAGGCCGTGTTCTCCAAGTTCCTGACGTTCGGCGACGGCGCCAAAGAGGCGTCGATGGTCGACAACGCCGACTGGCTCGGCCCGCTGAACTACATCGAATTCCTGCGCGATGTCGGCCGGCACTTCTCGGTCAACCGCATGCTGTCGATGGACAGTGCCAAGATGCGGCTCGACCGCGAGCAGGAGCTGTCGTTCATCGAATTCAACTACATGCTGCTGCAGGCCTACGACTATGTCGAGCTATCGCGCCGCATCGGCTGCAACCTGCAGATGGGCGGCTCCGATCAGTGGGGCAACATCGTCACCGGCATCGACCTCGGCCGCCGCATGGGCACGCCCCAACTGCACGCGCTGACGTGTCCGCTGTTGACGACCGCCTCGGGCGCCAAGATGGGCAAGACGGCCGCCGGCGCGGTGTGGCTGAACGATGCGGGCGAGGACGGCTACAAGCTCTCCGCGTATGACTACTGGCAGTTCTGGCGCAATACCGAGGACGCGGACGTCGCGCGTTTCCTGAAGCTCTTCACGTTCCTGCCGATGGCGGAGGTGGAGAAGCTCGCAGCGCTGCAAGGCGCCGACATTCATGAAGCTAAAAAGGTGCTCGCGACGGAGGCGACTGCACTGATCCATGGCCGCGATAAAGCCGAGGCCGCCGCTGAAACCGCACGTAAGACTTTTGAGGAAGGTGCTTTCGCCGCCGAAGGTTTGCCCATCTATAAGGTGCCTCGCGTCGGGCCTATCACGAAAGAACAGGATGAGAGCGAGGAAAAAACCAGCGAGGCGGACATCAGCGCTGAAGATTTCGAGCTCGATCGGGGCATTCTCACCGTGTGTGTCGAGGTCGGATTCGCTTCTACTAACAGTGAGGCCCGTAGATTGATGGCCAACGGTGGGCTAAGGGTCAATGACACTGTCGTCACTGATCCTAAGACCAAATTGTCGAAACAGGACATCCGCGAGGGCTTCATCAAACTTTCTCATGGCAGAAAGAAACACGTACTGCTTCGACTGACCTGATCACGCCGCAGCAGGCAGGACGTGTGCCGCATGCGGCTCAGGTGCGTCCTGCGGCGGCTTGATGCGGAACCAGGCGACATACAGCGCCGGCAGGAACACCAGCGTCAGCAGAGTCGCCACCACCAGCCCACCCATCACCGCGTAGGCCATCGGTCCCCAGAACACCGTCGGCGCGATCGGGATCATGCCCAGGATCGCCGCCGAGGCGGTCAAAAGGATCGGCCGCAGGCGGTGCTCCGTTGCCCAGATCACGGCATCCCACGGCGCTTGCCCCTCGCGGATCTGCGTGTCGATCTGGTCGATCAGGATCACCGAGTTGCGGATCACCATGCCCGTCAGCGAGATGATGCCCAGGATCGCCACGAACCCCATTGGTGCGCCCGAGACGAGAAGGGCCGCCGCCACGCCGATAATCGCCAGCGGCGCGGTCGAAAGCACCAGGAACAGCCGCTGGAAGCTCTGCAGCTGCACCATGAGGATGGTGATCATCAGGAACAGCATGACGGGGAACACCGCGAAGATGCTGCCCTGCGCCTTGCCGCTGTCCTCCACCGTGCCGCCCGCCGTCACGGCATAACCCGGCGGCAAGCCGGCCTGGAAGCCTGTCAGGTCATCGTGCATCTGCTTGACGACGGTCGCAGCCTCGATGCCCGGCACCAGATCGGCCTGCACCGTCAGCGTCGGCAGTCGCTGCCGCCGCCAGATCAGCGGCGGCTCCAGCGCGTAGCTGATCGTCGCCACCTGCGACAGCGGCACGCCGCGACCGTTCGACGAGCCGATCGTGAGGTTGCGCAGCGTCTCCAACTGCGCGCGCTCCTCTGGCAACGCACGCGCCACGACGTCGATCAGATAGATGCCGTCGCGCAGCTGCGTGATCGTGCGGCCCGACAGGATCGAGTTTATGTTGTCCGCCAGCGCCTGCGAGCTGATGCCGAGCGTGCGCGCACGATCCTGGTCGACGTTAATGCGCAGCACCTTCGACGGTTCGTTCCAGTCGAAGTTGATGTTGCGCACGTTCACGTTGGCGCCCAGCGTTTGCGCAAAGCGCTGCGAGATCTCGCGCACCTTCTGCTCGTCCGGCCCGCTGATGCGGAACTTCAGCGGCCAGCCCACCGGCGGCCCGAGCTCCAGCGGTGCAACGCGCGTCAGGATGGTGTCGAACTCCTGCGCCAGTGCCGCCTCGATGCGGCGGCGAACCTCAGGCCGCTTCTCGAAGCTCTTCGTCACGACCACGGCCTGCGCAAAGAAGTCGTTGGCGAGCTGCGCGTCGAGCGGCAGATAGAAGCGGATCGCGCCGCTGCCGACGTAGAATGTCCAATGGTCGATGTCGGGATCGTCGCGGAAGACCTTCTCCAGCTTCGTCACCGTCTCGTCGGTCGCGTTCAGCGACGCACCCTGCGGCAGCGTCAGGTTGACGAGAAGCTCGGGCCGGTCGGACGCCGGGAAGAACTGGTTCTGGACGAACCTCATGCCGACCAACGAGACGACGAACAGCGCCACCGTGCCCGCGATCACCGCATATCTCATCCGCAGGACGCGATCGAGGAAGCCGTGGAACCAGCGCGCGAAGCGCGACGGCTCGTGCCCGCCATGACCTTTCATGTCCGACTTCAGCAGAAACACGCCCGTCAGCGGTGTGAACAGCACGGCCACGAACCATGACGCCACCAGCGCGATGCCGACGACGGCAAACAGCGTGAAGCAGTATTCCCCCGCGCCGCTCTTGGCGAAGCCCACCGGCACGAAGCCAGCGATCGTCACCAGCGTTCCCGTCAGCATCGGAAAGGCCGTCGACGTGTAGGCGAAGGTCGCAGCCGAGACCTTGTCGGCCCCTTCCTCCAGCTTCTTGATCATCATCTCGACGGCGATCATCGCGTCGTCGACCAGCAGCCCGAGCGCGATGATCAGGGCGCCGAGCGAGATGCGCTGCAGGCTGATGCCGGACAGCTCCATCGCGACGAACACGATGGCCAGAACCAGCGGAATGGCGACGGCCACCACGATACCCGGCCGCCAGCCGAGGCTGAGGAAGCTGACGCCGAGCACGATCGCGACTGCTTCCATCAGCGTCTTCGTGAACTCGCCGACCGCTTCTTTCACGACATGCGGCTGGTCGGCCGCCAGATGCGGCGTGACGCCGATCGGCAAGATC
>JAKAXS010000311.1 GCA_021816505.1 Pseudomonadota bacterium | reverse complement strand
TTTTAATCAGAGGGTCGTTGGTTCGATCCCAACCGGGCTCACCACTTTTTCAACCAACACAAACGACGCTGACAGCTATGTCTGGCCGCGCGAGACGCAATTCATGTCCGAGATGCCTGATTTGAAGCCACATGGTTGGCCGATCTATCGTACCTGGACTCAATACGAGCAGATCGCGATGCACTTCAACGATTTGCTCATTCGGCTACGCGTTCAAGCCTTGGGTGGAGTTGCAGCTCTTTCGACGTTGGTTGGTATCTTCACCAAATCCGAAACTGCTAAGGTTGCGGGGACTTGGGACATCGCAGCGGGTGTGTTTGGAATACTTTGCTTGTGCTGGATCGCCATCTGGATTTTGGACCGCTGCTACTATAATCGGCTACTTCTCGGCAGCGTCGAAACGCTTCTCGAACTCGAGGGTCTGAGTCGATCCGATCGCCTTGTTACGCACATCAACCTCAGCTCAAACATTGTGCTAGCGGTTGCAGGAAAACTGCCGAAGAAAATACCTGACGAACCTGATGGGGCTGAGTCGATCGTCGATCGCGCCAAGCGCACGCTTGCCAACTACGATAGCCTTTGGGGCGTAACTCTATTCTATTCACTCGTGTTCTTCGCTCTCGCCGCGGGATTTGTGTACTGCTCGTACCGGCACCTTTGCGGAGATGCTGCACCCGTCAAGCAGATCCTGCCATACATGTTTTCAATCTAGCTCCGGCAAGATCTACGCGCGATGCATAGCGAAACTAAATCGCATCCGAATTATGAGAATTTTCAAAGTAAAAACATCGTCCTCCGGTAATATTTTATTGATTGAAAGCGTGTCAAAAACGTTCGGCACGCGTGCTGACGTTTTCAACACGGTGCACCGTGTCTCATGCCGGCGCGCGATGGAGCCTTAAGCGGCTGCCGCGTGCGTGAAAGTTCTTCGTAGGCTTGCCGACCACAGCCCTGATCCGATCGCTTCCGTCGTGGAGTGCACGGGCTCGGAGCTGCTCACTGCGCGACCCGATCGTTGGGCTCTGCCCACGCCGGACAAAGCTTGCGAGGGGGAGTTATCGCGGCGTGCTGATGCCGGTAACTGGCGAAAATCAGGAAGTGATGCTGGCCCTGCTCTGCAAGGGCTTCGATCGTCCCAGGGAATTCTGGACGGCTGGAATTGAGCGCATCAGAAAGCTCGGCGGCAATGCCGCTACGGGCGTCCCTTTGGGATACCTGGAGCTTGAGAAGGATCGCGCGGTTGGCGTCATCCTGACGCCGGCGTGCGTGCGGAAGGATCCTCAGGGGACCACCGCGGTCGTCGTCAATCTCTCGAGCTGGTACGTCGCGCCCGAGCACCGCTGGCGCGCGTCCATCATGCTTCAGTCCGTGCTGCGTAAACACGCGGCGACCTACACGGATCTGACGCCCACGATCGAAGTGCGGAAGATGCTGCCCGCTTTCGGCTTCAAGCCGATCAATCGCGGCCTCGTCATCACGCCCCTGCCCGCTGCCGCGGCGGGCGCTGCAGTAGGCGCCAAGGTTCGCGAAATCGACGAACGCTCGGCCGCCGGATTGCCGGACAGCGTTGGCGCTTTGCTGATGCGGCATAAGCAGATCGGTTGCCTGCCGCTTCTGCTTGAGGCGAAGGGCGGCCAGCAGACCGTGCTGATGATCCGCCCCGCCCAACGTCATGGCATGCCGGTCGCACGTCTCATCTATTGCGACGGCAATGCCGCACTGCGCGACGGTCTGCCGGCGGTGGCCCGCTTTCTTCTGTCTCGCGGCATGCTCGTCATGATCGGCGACGACATAGGCGCAAACGGGGGCGACGACGCGGGCCAGCGCCTGCGATTTGGCCAGTTCCGATACGCCTCCGGGCTCAAGTTCGCGCGCCTCGGCGAAGGCGCGACGCTCGATCCGGATCGTATCGATCACACCGACTCCGAACTTTGCTGTTTGGCTCATTGAGGAAGGGAATTGAACGTGCTCGACACCTCGCTTGCGGCGCGCATCGCGATGCCGGGCCAGTCCGACGGAGACATCCGTCAGGCGCTGGCGCGATTTTTTGCCGACAACGTACCCGCCGCTCCGTTCGATGCGGGCGACGACGATCTGCAGCTGCTGTCGTCTGGACTGCTGGATTCACTCTCCATGCTGCAGCTCACGACGTTTCTCGCCGACACGTTCGCCTTCGAACTCACGGATGAGGACTTCACGGCGGACAACTTCGCAACGCTCGGAGCGCTGGTGCGCCTGGTGCAGCATAAGCGTGCCGGATAATCACATGCAGGCGGTACTGCTGCACGACCTCATTGCGCACCGTGCAGGTGACGACGCGCGCGACGCCCTCGTCGACGGAGAGCGCACGCTACGCTACGGGGACTTCACGCGCACGGTGGAGACTTACGCGGCGCACCTCGTGGCGCTCGGTGTGCGCCGGGGCGACAGAGTTGGCATCCTCCTGCCGAAAAGCATCGAGGAATGCGCGGCGATCTTCGCCGTCAGCCGCGCGGGCGGCGTGTTCATCCCGATCAATCCTGTCCTGAAGGTGCAGCAGGTCGCGCACATCCTTGCCGACAGCGGTGCCAAAGCGCTCGTCACCAATGCTGCGCTGCTTCAGCGGATTGCCGACGCGGGGAGCGGGCTATCGGTTCTGCGCGTGGACGAGCCGCTCGACACCCTGGCCGCCGCGCCTGCGCCGGTCGGCATCGCGGAGGATCTTGCCGCCATTCTCTACACGTCCGGCTCCACCGGCCAGCCGAAGGGCGTGATGCTGAGTCATGGCAATCTGATTGCCGGCACACGCATCGTGCGCACGTATCTGGGCATTTCCGGTGCAGACCGCATTCTCTCGATCCTGCCGTTCAGCTTCGATTACGGTCTCAATCAACTTCTGACGGCCGTCGAACAACGGGCGGTGCTGGTGCTCGCCACGTTTCAACTCGGCGACCAGATCGTCTCCGCGCTGGAGCGTCATCGCATCACGGGCTTGGCCGGCGTCCCGACCATCTGGGCCATCCTGACGAAAGCGGCGCCGACGCTGCAGAAGACTGCGCTGCCGCATCTACGCTACATCACCAATTCCGGCGGGGCGGTTCCTGAAGCCACCGTGCGCAAGTTGGGCGAGTTGCTGCCGCAGACCGAGATCTTCCTGATGTACGGCCTCACCGAGGCGTTTCGTTCGACGTTTCTCCCGCCCGCTGAAATCGCAAAGCGGCCGACATCGATCGGCAAAGCGATCCCCGAGTGCGAGGTGTTTCCCGTCACCGATGATGGCCGTCGCGCCAAGCCTGGCGAGCCCGGCATCCTGGTGCATCGCGGGCCCACCGTATCGCTCGGCTACTGGCGGCGTCCGGAAGAGACGGCCCGCGTGATCCGTCCCAATCCAATCGCGACGCCGGAGGGCGGCGGCGGCATCGTTTGCTGGTCCGGCGACCTGGTCGTGGAGGACGAAGACGGCTTCCTGTATTTCGTCGGTCGCCGCGACGCGATGATCAAGTCGGCCGGCTATCGCATCAGCCCGACCGAGATCGAAGACGTGCTGATGAACACGGGGGCCTTCCGTCAGGTCGCCATCATCGGATTGCCCGATGAATGGGTCGGCCAGAAAGTCTGCGCCGTCGGCGTTTCGATCGATGCGGACATCGATACCAAGGCGCTGCTGCGCAAGGTTGCCGAACGCCTGCCCAATCACATGGTGCCTGCCCGCCTCGATATCGTTCCGCACCTGCCGCAAACGCCGAACGGCAAGGTTGACTACAAGACCCTTGTGGCTGAGCGCGCATCATGAGCCCGCACAGTGTCGCTGCAGCAGCGCCATCTGAGACGCTGGCCGATCGCCTCGTCGCCGAACACTTTTCCGTCCGAGATGGACGGCTCTGCGTCGGCGGTATCTCCGTGAACGAACTCGTCGCCGCGTACGGGTCGCCGCTGTACGTCTACGACGGCGACATACTCACCGCCCGCTTCGACGCGCTGCAGGCCGCGCTCGGCCGGTTCGCCAAGGTCTACTACTCGATCAAGGCGAACCCCAATCCGGCCATTGCGTCCCTCGTCGTGGAGCGCGGCGGCGGGCTGGAAATCGCATCTGGTGCCGAGTTCAAGCTGGCACGAGCGGCCGGCGCGCATCCGGAGAACATACTGTTCGCGGGCCCCGGCAAAGGCGAGCAAGAACTGGAACTCGCGATCGGTGCCGGCATCGGCGAGATCCATCTCGAAAGCTTCGAAGAGATTTCGACGGTCGCAGCGATCGCGTCGCGTCACGGCCGCGTTGTCGAT
>JAKAXS010000310.1 GCA_021816505.1 Pseudomonadota bacterium | reverse complement strand
CCGTCGTCGCCCGCGCGCAAGGGGGCGTTCCAGATGTTGCCGGCACCCGTCTCGTGCAGGGCGCCGGAGCCCGGAAACAGCGGCATCTGATGCGTGGAGCCGTAAAACAGGTCTTTATCTGTCCAGAAAATATCCTGGGTACCGTTGCCGTGATGCACGTCGAAATCGACCACGGCCACCCGTTCGGCGCCGTGTTTTTGGCGGGCGTGCAGGCCGGCAATGGCGGCATTGGAGAAGAAGCAGAAGCCCATGACGCGATCGCTTTCGGCATGGTGGCCGGGCGGGCGCACCTCGCAGAAGGCATTCGCTGCCTTGCCCGACATCACCTGATCGACGGCCTCGATGCCGGCGCCGACGGCGCGCAACGCGGCTTCCCAGGTGGCTGCGGACATGACCGTGTCGGGGTCCATGTGGGCCGGCAGTTGCCCCTTGCCGGCCGCCGTGGCGCGGACCTTTTCCAGATGCTCCTTGCTGTGCGCCAGCAGAATCGCCGCCTCGACATCGTCGCGCAGCGGTGCTTCGCCACGCGTCAGCGGAGCGAACGTTTCGTGCAACAGCACCTTGTCGATCGCGCGAATACGATCGGCTCGTTCAGGATGGCCGGGGCCGGTGTCATGCTCGACGAAGATCGGGTGCGTGAGAAGCAGCGTCGTCATTGCGCCTCACTTCAACATCGAGAGGCGGGCGAGCTGCACGCCGGGAGGCGGCTGGCTGTCGGCCGGCACGAAGAAATCCGGCGCGAGGGGGACGCTGGCGTCGAGGCGATACTTTTCGAAATCGGTGACGCCGCCCGTCTCGTGCAGGAAGCTGTCGTCGATGAGGAATTTGCCGGTGAAGCTCTTGGACGGCTGCGTGAAGATCAGGTGTGCCGCATCCGCCAGGATTTCGGGTGAGCGGCTCATGCGCGCGAGCTTGTCGCCGGCGCCGGGAATGTTGCTGAGGGCCGCGGTAGCAATCGTCGTGCGCGGCCACAGCGCGTTGACCGCCACGCCGTCCTTCTTCAGCTCCTCGGCCAGACCCAGCACCGACAGGCTCATGCCGTACTTGGCGATCGAATAGGCCACGTGGCCTGCGAACCACTTCGCCTGCATGTCCAGCGGCGGGGAGAGCATCAAGATGTGCGGGTTCTGCGCCTTGCGCAGATACGGGAGACAGATCTTGGACGTCAGCAGCGTGCCGCGCGTGTTGATGCCGAACATCAGGTCGACGCGCTTGAAGTCCTGCTGATCGATCGGCGTCAGCGAAATGGCGGAGGCGTTGTTGACGCAGATATCGATGCCGCCGAACGTTTCTGCGGTCTTGGCGACGGCGGCTTCCACCTGCTCTTCATGGCGGATGTCGCACATGATCGGCAGCGCCTTGCCACCGGCCTTCTCGATCTCGGCGGCGGCGGTGTGGATGGTGCCTTCCAGCTTGGGATGGGGGTCGGCCGTCTTGGCGGCGATGGCGACATTCGCCCCGTCGCGCGCCGCGCGCAGGGCGATGGCAAGGCCGATGCCGCGGCTGGCGCCGGTGATGAAGAGGGTCTTGCCCTTTAGGCTGGCCATACGTTTCTCCCAAGTGCCGTTTCAGGTGTCGTTTCTAGGGTCAGTGTAGGACAGAAGTCCGCGCGGGCGCCATCATGTCGGGGTGGGTTGCGCGCGGCGCGGAAACAGCCAGCGGAAAATGCGGCCCGGAAGCGTGAGGTAGCCCCAGATCACGCGCCACATCACGACCGGCAGCGCGGGCAGTGCGGCTGCGGGCATGAAGATAAAGGTGTATGTCAGGCCGCGCATCAGACGGGCGGCCCAGTAGCCCAGGACGCCCCTGTACTCGCCCCGCTGCTCCCGGGGCCAGACGCGTTGCCACCAGCCGCGCGTGACGGGAATGCAGAACAGGCCGACGACCCACAGCCCGAGATAGATGACGTGGACGGCGGACGGCAGCCAGGAGACGATGCGCGCATCGCGCTCCTTCTGAATGCTTTCGTCGCGCACATGCACTTCGACAGCCTTGGTGATCACCTCGCCCGTGACGTGGCTGATGGCTTCATCCCACCAACTCCCGAGTTGATCGGTCACGGGTTCGCCCACGGCGCCGTTCGGCAATGCCTTGAGCGTGATACGTCCCTGCCCCGCGGGTACCGCGGTCACGGCAAGTTCACCGCGCGTGGCGCCCAGCGCGTTGAGGAAGTCGGCGAACGTCGCGCGCTTCAGCGCATCGTCGAGCCCGGTGACCGCCACCTTCTGCCACAGCCAGTTTCGGCCGCCCGGCTGGCGTGTCGCCTGTGACTGGAGCACGATCAGGTTGACGTCGTTGGCTTCGGCGGCGCGGGTGAGCTTGTCGAGCGGAATCGCATTTTCGCCCGCGTGCAGCACGCCGCCGTCGACGCGGCCCGTCACGACGACGGACTGTCCACGCACCTTGGCGAACGCGGCTTCCACGTGGCCGGGATCGATCGGGTCGATCAGCGCGGCTTTGGTTGCGGGATCGAAGCCCGGAACGGACGACAGCGTCTTGGGGCCGCCCGGCTCCAGCGCGAGCATGCGGATGCTGGACTTGTTCAGCGGCCTGTTCAGCTGAAACAGCGCTTCGGAGAACATGCGCCGATCCGAGAGCTCGACCGCGATGTTGGGGCGCAGCGCGGCAAACAGTTTCTCGCCGCCGTCCTGAGCACGGCGCGTCAGGCGATAGCTGGTCTTGCCGTCGACGAAGTAGAGGTCGGCCTCGGGCGGCAAATCCTTCAGCAGGGCGCGGCCTTCAAAGACCGTATCGTCGGACAGGTAGAGCGAGATCTTGGCATCGCCCGGCGCGTCGGGCGACAGGGTGGGAACGACGCGCTTCAGTTCGTCGGCGCTTGCGGCGGTGAACACCTCGCCGTCCTTGTTGGCGAATTTCCAGTGGCCCTCGGGCGTGACGTGGGCCGCCAGCGGAATACCTTTGCCGATCGCCGAGACACCCTTGATGTGACCGGCCGCCTCGCCCAGCGCGCCAAAGCCGTCCGGCAGCTTGGCGTGCTTGCCGGCGCCATCAGCCGCATCGCCCGCCTCGCGCAGGATCTTCGTGAACCACCCGGCGGCAGCCGGCCGCGCGATGAGAACGAGCGCAACAAGCACGGCCAGCGCGAATGTCATGCAGGGATGGCGAAGATCACTCATTGCGTACTCGCCGGTTCAGCCTTTCTGGCGCAGCTTGGCGAAATCGGCCGGGCGCTTTTCGAGGAAGGCCTGGAAGGCCTCGCGGGCTTCCGGCGACATCAGGCGTTCGGCGAACGTGACGGCCTCCGCGTCGGTGCGCTTGATGATCTCGGCCGGATCGCCGCGCATCAGGCGGCGGGCGGCCTGCAGAGCTTCCGGCGGCTTCGACGCCAGTGCCTGCGCTGCTTCCATCGCTTTCGCTTCCAGGTCCGACGCTGAAACGACCGCGTTGATGAGGCCGGCTTCCACCATGCGGCTCGCGGGAAACGGCGTGCCGAGCGCCAGCATCTCGAACGCGCGCGCGTAGCCCATGCGCGCCGGCATCAACAGGCTGGACGCGGCTTCCGGCACGAGGCCCAGATCGAGGAATGGCGTGGCGAACACCGCGCCGGGCGTCGCGTAGACGAGGTCGCAGTGAAACAGCAGCGTCGTGCCGATGCCGACGGCCGGGCCGTCCACGCCCGCGACGACCGGCTTCTCGATACGCGGCAGCAGGCGGATGAAGCGCAGCACCGGCGTCGGCACGCTGGCGCCCTTCGAGGTGGCGAGGAAGTCGTTGATGTCGTTGCCGGACGAGAACACGCCGCCTGAGCCGAGGATGACGTGGACACCAACATCGGGGTTGGCATCGCCAGCCTCGATGGCGTCCGCGATCGCCGTGTACATGGCGGCCGTGAGCGCGTTCTTCTTGGTTGCGCGGTTAAGGCGGATCGTCTGGATGCCGCCTGCGGTGGAAATCTGAACGTCGTCAGTCATATCGCGTCTGTTCCCTTAGGCCGACAACCGGGCCGGTTCCACGCCAAGAATGCTTTCCGCGCCCGCCGTCACCGTGTCGGCCAGGCCAGGGCCGGCGGTGGTGAGATTTTCGGCGAAGAAGCGCGCGAGGGCCACCGCATTGCTGCTGCTGCCGTCGCGTATCGCGGCGAGCGCGCCCTTGGCCAGATAGTGGCCGCCGGAAGCCAGGCCGAACAGGCGCAGATAGGGCGTGGCGCCTGCAAGCGCGTCGTCCATCCGGCCGCCCGCCAACGCGCCGCCCAGGAACGCTGTCGCCTCTTCGAGAGCCTTCAGGGTTGCCGCCATGCAGATCGGA
>JAKAXS010000309.1:3500-4272 GCA_021816505.1 Pseudomonadota bacterium | reverse complement strand
AGGGTCGGAGGGTTGAGGCGCATCTTGTCGTCACTCCCATGAAGGCAAGCTGGCCTCGAGCCGACGTGGGCTGCAGCGGGCCGTCACAGAGCAGAGCTTAGACCACGCGAGCGCGCTCATGTGAAGTGCGCGACGAATGCAAACTGGGCAAGTGGTTGCGCTGTCGCAACAATCGGTAGGTCCCAGGAGCTGGAAATCAAAGCGCCTTGACGCCGGGCCGGCTGACGGCGAACGGCAACGTGCCTTCGGATACAATCAGCCGGATGGCCGGAGCTTCGGGCCGTGAAAGATCGCGGCATGAGATCGCCAGCATCTGGGTGCCGTCCGGATTGGCATCGAGGCGGGTCGCGTCGAGCGCGACGGGAGAGGTGTCGACGACTTCGAGAATGCGGGGAGCGGCTTCACCTTGCGAGAACGTGATGCGGTCGCCGCGCGCGAGCTGCGTGCCTGACCAGGAGGCCGGCTTCACTTCGACCGGCCGAGCATGGCCATTGCGGAGCCAGAACTCTTCGGATTGAGGCAGCGAAACGCTGGCCACCGGGGCCAGGACCGTTGCGGGCTCACGCAGCGTGAGGGCTTTGTCGAAGCCGGACTGGACCAGCCGTTCGCTGCCGGATGCGCCGATGGCTAGCGCAACGCCCAAGGCGGCGAAGAGCGCGAGGGCGGCAGCGCTGCCGCGGAGAGAAGCAAACGGACGACGAGCCATTGGCGTATGCCTTTGCGTAGGTCCCTTACCGATACGTAACAATATAGGAGGTGGATTGTGAGCGCA
>JAKAXS010000309.1:0-3490 GCA_021816505.1 Pseudomonadota bacterium | reverse complement strand
TACGCTAGGCGTCCGTGCCGGGGCGGACGGCTGTACTGGCCGCGCAGATGACGGTAGAGCGCCAGATTCGCGACGAACAGCAGCGTGAAGACACCGCCGAGCACCAGGAATGCGCTGGCGCGCGTCGTGTTCCGGTAAAGCTGGCCCGGATAGGTGTTGACCATCGCCAGCGGCAACGTGCGCGCGGTCGGCTGCGCCCACGCCGTCGTCGTGATGGCAGGCGACTGCGCGGCGTGCGCCGTCGTCATCATGTCGGACAGCCGGACACCGGTACCGTCGCAACTGCTCGTCAGAACGCCCGCCAGCAGAAGAAAAATAGCAAGGCCCGTCACCGCGTCGAAGATGAGCGTCAAAGGCTTGAACTTGCGTCGATCTTTCATTGGAATCCCTCTTCCTTTGAAGTCGATCTGGCGCGAAAGCGCGACGATTGCGCCAGTGTTGCAATTCCACCTGAAACCTGTGGCGCCGATGGGATCGCAATATGGCGGGAGGCGGCCTTTCTTGGGGTGATCTGAGGATCACAGTTACGTGTGTCCTGAGCGCAACTTGCGGCGGAAGGTGCAGCGATTGCAGGTGGGCCCTTGTGACTATTGATGTCGGCAAATCATCGGCGTAGGGTCCGCGCCGCTTAAGTGTGCGCTGCAGCACGCGCGCCCGTAACCGAAAGATCGTCCTGCCATGGGCTTCCTCGCCGACAGTCTCAATCGCATTTCGCCATCCGCCACCATCGCCGTGTCCACGAAGGCCCGCCAATTGAAGGCGCAGGGCCGGGACATCATTTCGCTCTCCGCCGGCGAGCCCGACTTCGACACGCCGGACAACATCAAGCAGGCGGCCGTGAAGGCGCTTGCTGCCGGCAAGACGAAGTACACGGACGTCGACGGCATTCCCGAGCTGAAGCAGGCGATCGTCGACAAGTTCAAGCGCGAGAACGGCCTGACCTACAAGACGTCGCAAGTCTCCGTCGGCACCGGCGGCAAGCAGGTGCTTTACAACGCGCTGCTGGCCACGTTGAACCCCGGTGACGAAGTGGTGATGCCCGCGCCGTGCTGGGTTTCGTACGCCGACATCGTGCTGTTGGGCGGCGGTGTGCCCGTGTTCGCGCAGACCACGATGGAACATGGCTACAAGCTGCAGCCGGAGGCGCTCGACAAGGCGATCACGCCGAAGACGAAGTGGCTGGTTTTCAACTCGCCGTCGAACCCCACCGGCGCCGCGTACTCACACGACGATCTCAAGAAGCTGACGGACGTCCTGCTGCGGAAGAAGAACGAACATGTCTGGATCCTGACGGACGACATGTACGAGCACCTGCTTTACGACGGCCTGAAGTTCGCGACGATCGCCGAAGTCGAACCCAAGCTGTACGATCGCACGCTGACGATGAACGGCCTGTCGAAGGCCTATTGCATGACCGGCCTGCGTCTCGGTTACGCCGCCGGACCGGAAACGCTCATCAAGGCAATGTGCAAGCTGCAGTCGCAGTCGACGTCGAACCCGTCATCCATCGTCCAGTGGATGGGCGTCGAGGCGCTGACCGGCCCGCAGGACTTCATCGCGAAGAACAACAAGATCTTCGTGGAACGGCGCGACCTCGTCGTGTCGATGCTCAATCAGGCGAACGGCCTCAAGTGTCCGAAGCCGGAGGGCGCGTTCTACGTCTATCCGAGTTGCGCCGGCGCCATCGGCAAGAAGAGCGCGCAAGGCGTGTCGATCAAGACCGACGAGGACTTCGTGACGGCGCTCCTGGAAGAGGAAGGCGTCGCGGTGGTTCACGGTGCTGCGTTCGAGGGGTCTCCGGCGTTCCGCGTGTCGTATGCGGCCTCGACGGAGTCGCTGAAGGAAGCCTGCACGCGCATTCAGCGCTTCTGCGGCAACCTCCGCTGAGAGCAAGACAGCGATCGACGCTGGACAAAATAATGGGCCGGACGCAAAGCGCGTCTGGCCCTTTTCATTCGCTGCCGCTGCCCTGACGTCTCAGGCCGGCAGGCGAGGCACGAACCACGCGGGTGTCGCGTAGCGCGCCGCAATCGCGCGGGCCTGCGCCATGACACCGAGCGCCGGCGTTGCGGTGACGTACGGCACCAGTGCCGTCGACTTCGCAGGCGCCATTACGTGCTGCTCGAAGATCTCATCTTCCGAATACATGTCTTCGGGCGCCATCGCATAACCAGCGGCATGCGCGGCGTCCATTAGCGACTTGATACCTTTACCCATCACACGGCTAACCCCAGCCTTCAGACTAAAGAGATTCTCAATCGAATATTGCGCATCGTCAAGTTGTTTTTAGAATAAGTCTATCGATTGGCTGATTTTCTTCTCCGAAATCGTGGTGCACTGCAATATTGCGCCTGCGAAGTCTGATGACCGTTTAGTGACGCTTCAAGCATTCGCAAGAACAAGTGAGTCGCGAAATGCTTTCGCTTGCGCTCGGCAGCATGCGGCGCGAACATGCCTATGCCGCTCCTTTGGAGGCGCGGGTTGCGGCCGCGTTGCCGCGTGCCTGGCGCCTGACAAGCCAAGAGGAGGAAATCATGGGTAAAACCGACGGCGCCCAAAGCCGCCCAGCCCGCTGCATTGCACTGATTGGACCGTACCTCAGCGGCAAGACCACGCTCCTAGAAGCCATCCTGGCGCGATGCGGCGCCATCCCCCGACAAGGATCCGTCACCGAGAAAACGAGCGTTGGCGACAGCGCGGCTGAAGCGCGCGAGCACGGCATGAGCGTTGGGCTCAATGCCGCCGACGTCAGTTTCCTGGGCGATACCTTCACGTTCATCGACTGCCCGGGCTCTATCGAGTTCCAGACCGAGAGCGCGATCGCGCTGACCGCCTGCGATGCGGCCATTGTCGTCACCGAGCCGGATGCGAAGCGCGTTCCGGCGCTGCAGGTGATCCTGAAGAACCTGGAAGATCGCGGTATTCCCCACTTCCTGTTCCTGAACAAGATCGACGCGTCGTCGACGGCGGTGCGCGAAATCGTGCCCTTGCTGCAGCCGGCGTCCACCAAGCCGCTCGTTCTGCGGCAGATCCCCATCTGGGAGAACGGCATCGCCACCGGTTTCGTCGACCTCGCCTCGGAGCGCGCATACGTCTATCGCGAGCATGCACCGTCCGAGGTGATCGACCTGCCGGAATCCGTTGGCGAGCGCGAGAAGGAAGCGCGCTTCCACATGCTGGAGCAGCTGGCGGACTATGACGACGAACTGATGGAGCAGTTGTTGTCCGACATGCAGCCGCCCAACGATCGCGTGTTCGACGATCTGGCGAAGGAACTGCGCGAGGGTCTTATCTGCCCCGTGCTGATCGGCTCGGCGCAGAACGGTCACGGCATCCTGCGCTTGATGAAGGCGCTGCGGCATGAGGTGCCGTTCGTCCAGGAAACGGCCAAACGGCTGAAACTCGAGAACGCCAAGTCCAGCGCCTATGTCTTCAAGACGATCTACACGGGGCACGGCGGAAAACTATCGCTTGCGCGCGTGCTGACAGG
>JAKAXS010000308.1 GCA_021816505.1 Pseudomonadota bacterium | reverse complement strand
GAACCAAAGTCTGCCCAGGCCGCGATTGCTACCGGTGTCCGGCGCGCGCTGCGACTAGGCTTTCGCCATCGCCACCTTCAGGTTGTCGTCGATCTTGTCGAGGAACCCCGTCGTCGACAGCCACTTCTGCTCGGCGCCGACCAGCAGCGCCAGGTCCTTCGTCATGAAGCCGGCCTCGACCGTGTCGACGCACACCTTCTCCAGCGTCGCGGAGAATTTCGCGAGTTCGGCGTTGCCGTCCAGCTTGGCGCGGTGGGCGAGGCCCCGCGTCCACGCGAAGATCGACGCGATGGAGTTGGTGGACGTCTCCTTGCCCTTCTGGTGCTCGCGATAGTGACGCGTCACCGTTCCGTGCGCGGCTTCCGCTTCGACCGTCTTGCCGTCGGGCGTCATCAGAACTGATGTCATCAGCCCGAGCGAGCCGAAGCCCTGCGCCACCGTATCCGACTGCACGTCGCCGTCGTAGTTCTTGCACGCCCACACGTAGCCGCCGCTCCACTTCAGCGCGGACGCCACCATGTCGTCGATGAGGCGGTGTTCGTAGACGAGCTTGCGCTTGTCGAACTCCGCCTTGAACTCGGCTTCGAACACTTCTTGGAAGATATCCTTGAAGCGTCCGTCATAGGCCTTGAGGATCGTGTTCTTGGTCGACAGGTAAACCGGATAATTGCGGTTCAGGCCGTAGTTCAGCGACGCGCGCGCGAACTCGCGGATCGACTCGTCGAGATTGTACATGGCCATCGCCACGCCGGCGTCGGGCGCCTTGAACACTTCCTTCTCGATCACCTTGCCGTCGTCGCCGACGAACTTGATCGACAGCGTACCTTTGCCGGGAAACTTGAAATCAGTCGCCTTGTACTGGTCACCGAACGCGTGACGGCCGACGATAATCGGCTGCGTCCAGCCGGGCACCAGCCGCGGCACGTTCTTGGCGATGATGGGTTCACGGAAGATGACGCCGCCGAGGATGTTGCGGATCGTTCCGTTGGGGCTCTTCCACATCTCGCGCAGATTGAATTCCGTCACCCGCGCTTCGTCCGGCGTGATGGTGGCGCACTTGACGCCGACGCCGTGCTTTTTGATCGCGTTGGCGGCGTCGATCGTCACCTGATCGCCGGTCTTGTCGCGATGCTCGACGCCGAGGTCGTAATACTCGAGGTTCACGTCCAGGTACGGATTGATCAGCTTGTCCTTGATCAGCTGCCAGATGATGCGCGTCATCTCATCGCCGTCGAGCTCAACGACGGTGCCGGTAACCTTGATCTTCGCCATGGGGAAATGCCTCGAAAGAGTGCGTCGAATTCGGATCGGCGGCACCATAGCGACGGCGTTGCGCTGCAACAAGACGTCAGTTGGTACGGTTTCCGCGCTCGGGGGCGGGCGGCTTAAGCTCTTGTTACCCAGCTCTCATTACCTTGCACGCGTTCGGGAAGAGTGTCCTCATGATCGCGTTCTGGCGAAATCCATCCGCTCAACTTTGCTTCGGGCTGCTTGCTGCGGTCTGTCTGCTCGATGCTGCGCTGTTGCAGGTTTACCCGATACAGATCGCGCCCGGCACGATCTCAGGCACATGCGATGCGGCGATCCTCCTCGCCGTTCTCGCCTTCGGCCTTTGGAAACTGAGCACCTATCTCGCAGGCCAATCCGGACCGGCAGCCAAGTTCGGCAGCACGGCGAGCCTTCGTGCTTGCTACGTACTTACGGCGATGATTTTCCTGGTGGTCAAGGCGCCCGCCGTCGGCTTGTTCAGCTACCTCAGCATTGCAATGGCATTGCCGCTGCAGGACACCGTTCTCGCCGCAATCGATCGCGCGCTGGGCTTCGACTGGCTTGCGACCCTTGCCTGGGCCAACGCTTCATCCGTCGTCGCGACGGCACTGGTCTGGAGCTACAAGAGCTCCGTCACGCAGGTGCTGGCGCTGACGTTCCTTTTGGCGGTGCTCGGAAAACCGCGGGAAATGTGGGACTTCCTGGCTGTTTTGATGCTGAGCCTGGTGATCACCCTGGCGATCTCGGCATTCATGCCTGCGCTGGCCGCCTATCACTACCACCAGCCCAATCCGGAGGCGTATCGCACGCTTCAGGATATCGAGACCGTGGCTGGCCTCGGCTTCCGGCCAGAGTTCCTGGCGTTGCGCGACGGCACATTCGGTGTCTTCGAAACGAACCTGATCAAGGGGCTCGTCACGTTTCCATCCTACCATACGGTCATGGCGCTGGCGCTCATCGTGGCTGCACGCGGCGTGACGCATCTGTTCTGGCCGGCGGTGCTGCTGAACAGCGTCGTGATCCTCTCCACCCTGCACGTCGGTGGGCACTACTTCGTCGACGTGATTGGCGGCGCGTTGGCGTTCGTCGCTGCCCTTGTCGTGGTGGACAGGTGCAATGGCCGGGAGGCCTTCTGGGCGCGGTGGCGCCGGCCGATTGTGCATCCTCAGCACGCTCTACCTTAATTAAGTGCAGCACGGCCGGTTGTCTTGGCGCAGCCGGGATCGTAAGCGAAGCCGGAGGGTCGCGCGTCGGGCGCGGCCAATCGGATTGCACCAACAGTGCCGGATATCACCTGCCTCCCAGTAGACGGCGAGAGCGCCCCCGTTGTCGCGATCGGCGAGACCGTGCTCCCCGTCGCCGAAATCGTGCACGCCTGCCACGAGAGAACCGTCGATCAAGGCATGGCCGCGCTGGGTCTCGACGCCGAAACGCTCGAGCCGATCCTGACCTATTGCGCGGAACTGCGCTGCGAAGCCGACGAGGCCACCTGTCCCGGCTGCAAGCGGCGCACCGAAGCCCGCGGCATCGCCACGATGGACGACTTCATCGCCCGCCATCGCGAGATCGTGGTCGGCGACGGCAGCGTCCGCCTCGTCGGCCAAGGCGAGGGCACGCTGCACACGCCGGCATTGGCAGCGCTGGAGAAAACGTGGTCCGGCCAGAACTACTGGTTTTGGGCACGACGGGTCATCCGCAAGCTGCGGCACGGCATTCGCCGCGCTCACATCCAGGGCAGTGCAGTCGCGGCCCAGGGCGAAACGCCGGCCATCATCCTGGTGGAGCCGCAACTGGCCGACAACATCGGCATGGTTTCGCGGGCGATGGCCAACTTCGGCCTCGATGAGTTGCGCCTCGTTGCCCCGCGCGACGGCTGGCCCAACGAGAAGGCCCGGATCGCGGCCTCCGGCGCCAACTACATCATCGACGATGCGCAAGCCCATGCAACCTTTGAGGATTCCATCGCCGACCTGAACTGGGTCGCCGCCACGACGGCCCGCCAGCGTGACCTGCGCAAGCCGGTGCTGTCACCGGAGGCGACGATCAAGGAGATCAAGACACGTATCGCGCGGGGAGAACGCTGCGGCATCCTCTTCGGCCGCGAGCGCAACGGCCTGGAGACGAGCGAGATCGCCAACGCCGACGCCATCGTGATGATCCCGGTCAACTCACGTTTCGCGTCCCTCAATCTCGCGCAGGCGACCTTGCTGCTCGGATACGAGTGGATGCGCACCAACGACGACGCCTCGCTCGGCCGCGTTACGACGTATGAGCAACCTGTTCAGGAAGGCCTTTATCTCAACCGGGACAAGCCCGCCACGAAGGCTGAAATGGAGGGACTTTACGCGCATCTGGAAGCTGAGCTGGAACGGCTAGGCTTCTTCAACACGCCACATAAACGCCCGACGGTGGTGCGAAATATCCGCACGATGCTAGGGCGAATGCAGGCGACGGAGCAGGAGGTTCGCACGCTCCGTGGCATAGTTGCCACGCTTGCACAGGGCAAGGGACACGGCCGCAAGTCGCCCTTGTAGTGCGCCATGCTTTGGCCAAGTTTTAAGCCGAGCGATGCCCACCACGACGGCACGATACGGCCCGATCAGCGCCTTGGGCAGCGGACGGGAAGAGAGCACGGCGCGCTATCTGTTCGACGCTGGCATCAGGACGCAGCGAAGAGCGTGGCGACGACACGCAGACAGACAAAGGCCCCCGGTTTCAACGGGCGCTCGGGATTTGGGACAAAGGTTTGGAGATGCGGATGATGAGGATGGCGGGGACCAAATGCATCGGCGCCGCGGCAGCGCTACTGGCGTGCATGCCGGGTCTTGCCACTGCCCAGGATGAGATGAGCGAGAAGGCCGTGAAAACGGTGATGGAATACGCCTGGCTTCAGCTGCCGGCGCAGTACACCACCAAGGACGGCAAGACGATCATCACCGACAAGAAGAACCGCGACGCAGCCGTGGTGCCCCTCGATGAAGCCCGCGAGATCATCAAGGCAAGATC
>JAKAXS010000307.1 GCA_021816505.1 Pseudomonadota bacterium | reverse complement strand
GCCGGTTTGAAACTCAAAGCTTGCAGATCGTGGCCTGGCCGTAGCACTTCCAGCCCCAGCTGCCGCCCTTGGCGCACTTGTACTTGCGGGGCCCGAAGGTGTAGCCGGGCGTCTTGCCGCTGGACATCCAGGCGGCCCATGCACCCCAGTCGGTTGCCTGCAGGAGGACTTCGTCGACCTGGAACTTCGCGTCGGCTTCCGAGCCCGCTTCGCCCGTGCCGGCCTTCTTGAAGCACGTCTTGGCTTCTGCGGCTCCAACGCTCGACAACGCCAGCGCAGAAACCGCAGCAACGGCGATCAACGCTTTCTTGAATCCGATCATCGGTCTTCACTCCCCAGCTGATAAAATAGCAACGGCGGCTTTACCGGGCGAATTTGCCCGACTCTGCCGCCGTTGCAAGATTGGAATGATCTTGTCCCACGAAACCGTAACGGTTTCCTCAAGTCTCGTGTCTGCCGAGTGACGCGAGACCGATGTAGGACATCAGCCCTGCTGCAGGTTTACTGCCTTGGGACCCTTGCCGCGCTTGTCGGGCTCGGTCTCGAAGGAGATCCGCGCGCCCTCGTTCAAATCGTTGATGCCCGACTGCTCGACTGCCGTGACGTGCACGAATACGTCCTTGCCACCATCGTCCGGCGTAATAAAGCCGTAGCCCTTCTGCGTGTTGTAGAATTTAACGGTACCTGTCTGTCGCATCGCGACGTCTCCTTACTTTCGGGTCAAGCCCCTGGCGATGAAGCCAGGCAAATCGTCTGAAGGCCCACAGACTTTGCTTGGATCGTCGCTCTTGAAGTGGTGAAGCACTTCATCGTCCCAATGCACTGCAAGTTCTGTAGTCTGAATTTCAGCCGGCACATCACTATCTGCAAGTTGCATTTTGGTGCAAGCCAAATTCAGCAGTGGAACAACATTCAACCCGCGAGGTCAGGCCGTTAGCCAGTCGAGCCGCCAGCTGGGTTTACCATCCACGCTCAACGTTGCCGCAAAATATGGCATCAGAATCTTGAGCTTATCGACCAGCGTGTAAGGCGGATTGAGAACGATCAGGCCGGTCCCGTTGAGCAGGGACGGGTCGCTGCCGGATCTGATCATCAGCTCGACCCGTAGCATTTTTTCAACAGACAGATCGGCCAAACGCCGTTCGAACGCAGCGATCGGCGCCGTCGCCTTGATCGGATACCACAGGAGGACGATCCCCGTAGCGAAGCGCCGCACGGCATCTTCCAAAGCCTGGACGAGCCGGTCGAGTTCGCCCGGCTGCTCGAATGGTGGGTCGATCAACACGACGCCACGCCGTTCCTTGGGGGGCAGAAATGCCTTCAGCGCCGTCCAGCCATCCAGCGTCGAGACCTTGGCCTGCTTGTCGCGCGCGAACAGCGCCGCCAGAGCGGCCGCATCCTCCGGGTGCAGTTCGTTGACGATCAGCCGGTCCTCGGGACGCAGAAGGCGCCGGGCCAACAGTGGACTTCCGGGGTAGTGCTGCGGCACGCCCGTGCCGTCTGCCGCGCCAATGGCCGTCAGATACGGCGCGAGCAACGCGGCAACCTCCGCGCTCTTCGCCGTTGCAATCACCCGCGCGATGCCTTCGCGCCACTCGCCGGTCTTCGATGCCTCGACGCCGTGCAAGTCGTACTCGCCGGTCCCCGCGTGCGTGTCGATCACGCGAAAGGGTGCCGGCTTCTGTTTGAGATGTTCGATAACGAGAGCAAGCACGGTGTGCTTCAGCACATCGGCAAAATTGCCCGCGTGATAGGCGTGACGGTAATTCATTCCCCCACGTCGCACGGACGCGGGGGAACAATCAATCCGCTGGCTACTCGGCCATGCTCATGCCGGCCGTCTTGGCAGAACCCTGGACGGCCTTCTGCACCTTCTCGAAGGCGCGAACCTCGATCTGGCGGATACGCTCGCGCGACACGCCGAACTCGGTCGAAAGGTCTTCCAGCGTCACGGGATCGTCGCTCAAGCGGCGCGCCTCGAAGATGCGGCGTTCGCGATCGTTCAGCGACGACAGGGCCTTCATCAGGAACCCCTTCCGATGATCCATCTCCTCGCTCTCGGCGAGCCGCTCTTCCTGCGTCGGCGTATCGTCGACCAGCCAATCCTGCCATTCGCCGCTTTCCTGGTCGGCACGAACCGGCGCATTCAGCGAGCTGTCACCGCCCAGACGACGGTTCATCGAAACGACGTCGGCTTCCGGAACGCCGAGACGCTTGGCAATCGTCTTGACGTGCTCCGGCCGCAGATCGCCGTCTTCCAACTGCTGCAACTGGCTCTTGGCGCGACGCAGGTTGAAGAACAGCTTCTTCTGCGCAGCCGTCGTGCCCATCTTCACGAGCGACCACGACCGCAGGATGTATTCTTGAATCGACGCGCGGATCCACCACATCGCATAGGTGGCGAGACGGAAGCCGCGTTCAGGCTCGAAGCGTTTGACCGCCTGCATCAACCCGACGTTGCCTTCCGAGATCACCTCGCCGATCGGCAAACCGTAGCCGCGATAGCCCATGGCTATGCGGGCCACCAAACGCAAATGGGAGGTGATGAGCTTCTGCGCCGCATCCGAATCCCCATGCTCCGTCCAGCGCTTGGCGAGCATGTATTCTTCGCCCGGCTCCAGCATCGGAAACTTGCGGATCTCTTCCAGGTAACGCGAGAGACCACCGGCGTCGCCTGCAATTGTGGGAAGTGTTCTACTTGCCATGTACGTCATGTCGCGAGGGTACCGGGCCATCCCGTGATCTCGCGTCCCTCCATACCAACTCTACGGCCGTCACATCTGTACGGATCACATCCCCCCGCCGTTTCATTTTTGGGGACGGATAACTTGAATAACGTAAGCTACGACAGGGTTCCGTCGTTTCCTGACCGTACAGTACAGAATATCAGGCGCTCCGCAAATTACTGCTTCGTAACCTCCTGAAGCATGTTGCGAACGCGGGCCCGCGGCACCACGTTGGATCGCCTGTAAAACCTGATAACGCCGGCCGTCTTGCCGGGCGTCATGCATCTTTTGCATGGCACTGCCGCGTTGGCCTATTGGCTGGGACCCGGGCGAGACATCGGCAAGAGGCAGCGATAAAAGGACAGAATGACCGGTACCCCGCCTAAACCCGTCCTGGCCGAACGCCGCGACGACATCGTGCTGCCATTTCGCACCGAGAAATCGCGTGCGCTCGGCCGGCTTGTCCGCCTCGGGCAGAGCGTCGACACAATCCTGTCCGGCCACGATTATCCCGACGCCATCAGCGAAGTTCTGGGCCAGGCCCTTGCGCTGACCTCGATGTTGAGCGCCGCGATGAAGCCGGGTGGCAAGCTGAGCCTGCAGACGAAGACGGACGGCCCCCTGCGCGTCCTGATTTCCGATATCGAGTTGCCGGGTCGCATGCGCGGCTACGCCAGCTTCGACCGCGAGCGCGTGGCCGAACTGGCAAAGGCCGGCAAGGTACAGCAGGGCGCTTTGCTTGGTGCCGGCGCACTCGCGCTCACCTTCGACCCCGGCGACGGCCGCGACTCCCACCAGGGCGTCGTGCCGCTGGACGGCCAGTCGTTGACTGCGGCCGCCAACACCTACTTTCGCCAGTCCGAGCAGCTGCCGACATTCATCCGCCTCGCCGTCGCACGTCACCGCCTGCCCGGCGCGCAGGACGGCTGGCACTGGCGCGCCGGCGGCCTGATCCTTCAGCATCTCGAAGCCGATCCGAACGACGATAGTGCAGCCGCCTCGACAGATGAAGCCGACGACGACACCCGTGACGGCTGGCAGCGTGCGCGTATTCTCGCGGCGACCGTGGAAGATCACGAATTGCTGGATCCCACGCTTGAACCCGAGCGTCTGCTTCTGCGCCTCTTTCACGAGGAGGGCGTGCGGACGTTCCCGCGCCAGGCCGTCAACGCGCATTGCCGTTGTTCGCGCGAGCGCGTCCAGATGTTCCTGACACGCTTCGGCCGCGAAGAGCTGGCCGACATGCGGGAGCCCGACGGCAACCTCAGCGTCACCTGCGAGTTCTGCAGCAAGCGCTACGTCTTCGCTTTGGACGAGATCGGTCACGCGATGAACCAGGGCGACTGACATGGCTGACGCACCGGCCGAAGTGCTGTTCTACCACCTGGAACGCCAGCCGCTCGAAGCCGTGCTGCCGACCCTGCTGGAGCGGACGCTGGATCGCGGCTGGCGCGCCGTTGTCCAGGTCGGCTCGGAAGAGCGCCTGGAAGCGCTCGACACCGCGTTGTGGACCTACAGCGAAGCCAGCTTCCTGCCGCACGGCACGAAGAA
>JAKAXS010000306.1 GCA_021816505.1 Pseudomonadota bacterium | reverse complement strand
CTTGTCGGAGAACCGCACGACCATCACGAAGTAGCCCGCCACCAGAACGACCATGGCGCCGAGAGCCCACCAGTCGAACGAGTAGTCGAAGCGCGCAGTCACGAGATAATGGGCACTTGCCGTGTCGGCAGCATCGCCCGGCTCCTCATAGCCAAGCGCCTTCCAGCGTTCGACCATTGTCGGATTCTGGTTGATCTGCTCCCAGGTCGCCGTGCCGGTCGCCGTGGTGCTTTTCGCGGCGCCAGCCAGTTCGAGTTTGAACGGAATGTAGAGCGCGCCGACGGTCAGCAGCAGCAGAACGACGACGTCGATGATCTGACCGAACTTGCTCTGATGTGGAGGAACGTATTTTGCCATTGGTCCCTCCCTCACATCGAACCGCGACGCTTCATGGCGTCGAGGTTTTTGAGGTCCAGACCGTAGATGAAGGCTTTGTCTTCCTTGTAGTGCTTCACCATCGCTCCGATGGCTGCCGTATTGAACAGCAGCACCAGCGCGCCAACGCCGAGCAGGAGGTAGCGCACGTTTTCATTCGGCGCCAAATCCCACGTCGCCCACGCTACGAAACCTAGCGCGAGCCATAGTGCGAGTACGAAGGACCACGCGCCGAGCACGTCGCCGCGGTAGACCTTCTCTATTCGTTCGTCGTGTGTAAGTTCTGACATCTTGAGCTCTCCCTTTGCCCCGGCATTTCTGATCCGCTTGTGCGGTCGATGCCGGTCGCAGTCTCTCCCAGTGCGCTCTCGTGTTGCCCGGGACCTCGTTTAGCGGATCCCGTAAGAGGCATGAGCTTGATCGCTACGTGTGTCGAGCGGTCGCACCCACGCTGATCCAAATTTTATTCTAAGTCAAAAGAATTTCCTCAATCCCTTAAGAATTAGCCGCCCGATCAGGCCAGCGCGACGCCGTACTCCGATGACGAACTAATCAGCCAGTCCCAAAAGCTCAAGCAAAAGCTACGCGGTACCATCAGCTGGTAGGTCGGCCGGTCGTCCAGCATGGTCACCTGCGCACCCACGTGCGCCACCGGCGTCACCGCCGTGTCGCCTGTCGCGAACACTTTCGGATGAAGGTCCACCATCACGCCCTTCGCGAGCGCATCGCGGGCCCGCGGACCCGAGACGTTGATGACGGCGCGGCTGTCGCTTTGGTCCGTCACGGAGCCGAGCCCGGCCAGCGCACGCGCCAGTTCGCCCACGCGCTCGCGCGCGTCACCCGCGAACAGCACCAGCCATTGGTCCGGTCCGCTCCACACGACGCTGACATTGCCGGACGCCACGCGCTTGGGCTCCGACGGCAACGCGATGCCGAGCAGAGCCTGCACCTTGGCGGCAAGCTCAGCGGACGCTCCCCGCCGTGCCGCCAGCGATGCGATCGTGACGCCGGTCACTTCCGAAATGGTGACGCCCGCGGCGCCGCCCTGGCGGCCGATCCTTTGCCCGCCGCGCGCCACGCCGGCCAGCGGCGAAAGGCCTCCGACAGGCGCCCCGGAAACACTAGCCATGGTGGCGCTCTCCCTTCGGATCGTAGAAGCAGGGGCCGACGACTTCCATCAGCGCGTCCGTGCCACGGATTGCATCCCATGCCCGCACGATTTCACCCGTGCGCTCGCGACCGTTCTTCATGAACGCAAGCCCGATCCACGATTTCAGCGTCGGCGAGTACGTCGTCGACGTGACGTAGCCCTGGTCGTTGTCGAGGCTGGGCTCCGCCCCGCGATTGAGGATGTGCGCGCCGGAACGCAGCCGGAAGCCGCTCTCCACCGGCTTCAGTCCCACCAGGATCGGCCGCTCCGCTTCGTTCAACGCCTCGCGCAGAGCCATCGCACGGCCGATGAACTCCTTCTTCGTCGACACCATTTTGCCGAGCCCGAAGTCCCGTGCCGTCGTTTGCCCGTTGAATTCCGCGCCGGCCACGTGGCCCTTTTCGATGCGCATCACGCTCAACGCTTCGAGACCGTAGGGTGCAATGCCGAACTCCTGCCCGGCCGCGATGATCATCTCGATCGCCGCCTCACCGTAGTTCGCCGGCACCGCCAGCTCGTAGGCCATCTCGCCAGAGAACGAGATGCGGAACAGACGCGCTGGAATACCACCCTTCAACGTCAGCTCGCCCGCCGCCATGAACGGGAACGCCTCGTTTGAAATGTCGTGCCGCGCATCCACTACCTTCTGCAGCACCGCCCGCGACTTCGGGCCCGCGACCGCATACTGCGCCCACTGGTCCGAGATCGAGATCATCTGCACGTCGAGATGCGGGAGAAGCGCCTGGTGGCAGAACTCCATGTGCTGCATCACCTTGGCGGCATTCGCCGTCGTCGTCGTGACGACGAAGTGATCGTCGGCCAGACGCGACGTGGTGCCGTCGTCCATCGCAAAGCCGTCTTCGCGCAACATCACGCCGTACCGCGCCTTGCCGACCGCGAGCGTGGAGAACGTGTTGCAGTAGACGAAGTCGAGGAACTTGCCGGCATCGCGGCCCTGGACGTCGATCTTGCCGAGCGTCGACACATCGCAGACGCCAACGGCGTTGCGCACGGTGTTGACCTCGCGGATCGTCGACTCCAGCCAATCCTTCTCGCCCGGACGCGGGAAGTAGGCGGCGCGCATCCACACGCCCGACTCCACGAACACCGCGCCTTGCCGTGCGGCCCACGCATGACCTGCCGTCAATCGCGTCGGCTTGAAGTGCTCGCCGCGATGATGGCCCGCCAGTGCGCCGATCGCCACCGGCGTATAGGGCGGACGGAAAATCGTCGTGCCCGTCTGCGAGATGGACTTCTCGGTAATCTCGGCCATCAGGGCGAGGCCATTGACGTTCGCCGTCTTGCCCTGGTCCGTCGCCATGCCGAGCGTCGTGTAGCGCTTCAGATGCTCGACCGAGCGAAAGCCTTCCCGCTCCGCCAGTTCCACGTCCGAAGCCGACACGTCGTTCTGGTAGTCGACGAACGCCTTGCCCTTCGTCCCGCGCACGCGCCAAAGCGGCGAAACGCCGGTGCTCTCTGCATCCGCGCGGGGTATTTCGATCTGCGCGCGATGGAAACCGCACTGGGACGCCGCTTCCAACCCAGCCGCCGTGCCGGCCGACAGGCACTCGCTAAGCGCGAAATGACCGGCAGCAGCACCCGCAACCGCCATGCCCTTGGGCAGGCCCTGCCCGGGCAAGAACGCGCTGAGCGTTTCGTTCCACACCGGCCGCGCCCCGTGATGCGAGGTGAGATGCACCGTCGGACTCCAGCCGCCAGACATCGCCAACAGATCCACCGACAGCGACCGCGTAGAGCCGTTGCTGCGGATGTCGACCGACTGCACCCGCTGCCCGCCGTGCGCGCGTTCGACAGCGCCTTCGATCACTTCCACGCCGGCTGCGTGCGCCGCCTTGCGTACCGCGTCGGAGGAGCCCGGCCGCGGATCGATGATGGAATCGATATGCACGCCAGCCCGATTGAGATCGCCGATCGTGCGCGCGGCATCGTCATTGTTGGCGAAGACGGCGGCACGCGTGCCAGGCGCCACAGCATAGCGATTGACGTAGGTGCGCACCGCGCCCGCCATCATCACGCCCGGCCGATCGTTGTCGCCAAAGACGACCGGGCGTTCGATGGACCCCGCTGCTAATATCGTCTGCTTCGCCATGATGCGCCACATGCGCTGGCGCGGTTCGAACTCCGGCGGCACGGCAACGTGGTCGTTCACCTTCTCGATCGCGCCGTAGACGCCGCCGTCGTAAACGCCGAACACCGAGGTGCGCCGCATGATGCGCACGTCCGGCATCTCTTCAAGCTTGGCGACGATGCGATCGACCCATTCGGCTGAAGGCATGCCATCCACTTCGCGACGGTCGGCGATCAGCCGTCCACCGAGGCGGAAATCCTCTTCCGCCAGGATCACGCGCGCGCCCGAACGCCCTGCAGCAAGCGCCGCCATGAGACCCGCGGGGCCGGAGCCGATCACCAGCACGTCGCAATGCGCGAAGGCCTTTTCGTAGTGATCCGGATCTTCCGCATCAGCGGCACGGCCCAAACCAGCAGCACGGCGGATGGTGGGCTCGTAGAGCCACTCCCACAACGCCGCCGGCCACATGAACGTCTTGTAGTAGAACCCGGCAGCAAAAATCGGCGCGAACAGCTGATTGATCGCCATCGCATCGAAGCGCAGTGACGGCCAGCGGTTCTGGCTGCGAGCGTCGAGCCCGTCGAACAGCTCCGCCACCGTCGCACGCGTGTTCGGCTCGCGCCGCGCACCCGATCTCAACTCGACCAGCGCGTTCGGCTCCTCCGGTCCCGCCGACAACACGCCACGCGGCCG
>JAKAXS010000305.1 GCA_021816505.1 Pseudomonadota bacterium | reverse complement strand
AGGCGACGTCACGCCGGCTGTCTCGTTGCGCTTGACTTCGGGACCCGGCGCGACCGCGCCGCCGGCTTTGGCTTCCTGCAGATCGCACCGCTTGAGGTCCGCCGGTGCCCGCGTCCACGTCATCTCGCGCGAGAACAGCTTCGTGCCCGCGTAGCCCAGCACCGTCAGCTTGTCGGCGCCGACGGGTGTCAGCGCCACGTCGTACTTGGAATCGTTCTCGGGGCTGTAGATCCAGCCGTTGTCCCAGCCGTTGCCCTCCCGAGCGACATCGCCGATGATCGCCGTGCCGCACGCCTTGCTGTTCTTCTCGTCCTGCAGCCAGACGAGTTTGCCGCACAGCTTGCCCGCACCGCATTCGCTGATCTCGACTGCGCCGCGGCCGGTATCGTCGATCCAGACCCCCAGCGGGCTCTCGGCCGCCTGTGCCGGGGCGAACAGGCCGCTCATTGCGACCGTACCGGCCAGCATCAAAGCTCTCACGCTCATCACGTCACCTCGCTAACAGACTGTCCACGCGGCAAAAACCGCCATTGAATCGTGATGGACCTTCAGCCTGAAGAACGCGGTTAAACCAGGGCAGACGGTGCGGACGTTCGTCGCACCTTAATCTCAGCTTAAGAAAACTAGGCCTTTTGCAGGGATGCTCGTATCACGGATCTTTTCCAGGAGCCGTGCATTCAGCTTTTTGCCCCGATGTTATGGTGCTCTCTCGTTCTCCCGGTATTGTTGCCGCTGTTCCGCCGCCCAGCCTCATCGTTCCGCGACCGCGCGGGTTTGAAAGAGATCTTCATGCGAACCCGCTATGTTACGCTGGCTTTGGTCCTCGGCCTTGTCGCCGCTCTCGTCGCCTTGCCCAAAATCACCGGCAAGTCTTATGACGAACTGGCCTCGGCCGGTAAGGAACGCCTGTCTTCAGGCGCCCCCACGGGCAAGGGTGCAGGCGGTCCCGGCAAGGAAGCGAAGACTCCCGAGGTTTCCGTCAGCCATCCGCTACGCCGCCCGATCATTGAATGGGACGAGTACACGGGCAGGTTCGACGCCGTCGAGGCGGTCGATGTTCGCGCGCGCATCAGCGGCTACCTGAACGAGGTGCGCTTCACCGATGGCCAGATGGTGAAGAAGGGCGACGTCTTGTTCCGTATCGATCCGCGTCCTTTCCAGCGCGTGGTCGAACAGGCGAAGGCGGAGTACGAGCAGGCCAAGACGCGCGTTTCCAACGCGTCGCTCGACGTGGAGCGCGGCCGGCCGCTGGCCAAAACCAGTGTCATCTCGCAGAAGGTGCAGGACGACCGCGAGAACATCATGCGCGACGCGCAGTCGGCGGTCACCGTGGCTGAAGCCCGCGTCAAGACGGCAGAACTCGACTTGAGCTTCTGCGAAGTCACCGCCCCCATCGCCGGTCGCATCAGCCGCAAGTTCGTCACGCCCGGTAACTTCATTTCCGGCGGCGGCACGCCTGACGGCACGACGATCCTTACCACCATCGTCACGCAGGATCCGATCTACCTCTACTTCGACATCGGCGAGAACGACGCGCTGAAGTATCGCCGCTTGACCGAGAAGGGCGTGAAGGACGCGGCCAACGTCGGGGCCACCATAGGCGTGGCGCTGCCGGACGAAGACGGCTTTCCGCATCCCGGCAAGCTGGACTTCCTCGACAATCGCCTGGACGCAGGCACTGGAACGTTGCGCGCCCGTGCGTCGATCGACAACAAGGAAGGCCTGTTCTCCGCTGGCATGTTCGCCCGCGTGCGCTTGCAGGGCTCGGCCGAATACGAGGCTGTTCTCGTGCCTGACGCCGCGATCGGCACCGACCAGGCGAGCCGCTTCGTCTATGTGGTGGGTGCCGACAACGTGGCGAAACGCCAGGCCGTTAAACTCGGACCCCTCATCGACGGCATGCGCGTGATCCGCGAAGGCGTCGGCCACGACGCCATGGTCGTCATCAACGGCATTCAGCGCGTGCGCGGCGGCCAAGCCGTCGTACCCAAGCATGCGCCCCTGCGCGTTTCCGACAGTGCCGCCACCGAAACCGGCAGCACTCCCGTCAAAACGCCGTGAGCTGAGGACGGATCATGCGCCTCAGCCAGTTCTTCATCTCGCGTCCCATCTTCGCCGCGGTCCTCTCGTTCGTGACGCTGATCGTGGGTGCCATCGGCTATCTGGCGCTGCCCGTCGCGCAGTTCCCCGAGATCATCCCGCCCACCGTGTCCGTGACGGCGACCTATCCCGGCGCCAGCGCCGAGACCGTGGCGGAAACCGTCGCCTCCGTCATCGAGCAGGAGGTGAACGGCGTCGAGGGCATGATCTACATGTACTCGCAGTCGACGAGCGACGGCACGCTCACGCTCAGCGTAACCTTCGACATCGGCACGGATATCGATAAGGCGCAGGTGCTCGTCCAGAACCGCGTGGCGTCAGCCGAACCGCGGCTGCCCGAAGAGGTGCGTCGTACCGGGGTCATCGTCCGCAAGAACTCGCCCGACTTGCTGGTTGTCGTGCACCTCGTCTCGCCCGATGGCAGCTACGATCAGGTCTACAGTTCCAACTACGCACTGCTGAACGTTCGCGATGAACTGGCGCGCATCAAGGGCGTGGGCGATGTCGCGCTGTTCGGTTCGCGCGAATACTCCATGCGCATCTGGCTCGACCCCGAACGCATCGCCGGTCTCGGCATGACGGCGGACGAGGTGATTTCCGCATTGCGCTCGCAGAACGTCGAGGTCGCGGGCGGCGCGTTCGGTCAGCCTCCGCAAAAGCAGCCCGGAGCCTTCCAGGTCTCGCTGCAGCTGAAGGGCCGGTTGCTGCAATCCTCCGAGTTCGAGAACATCGTGCTGAAGTCCGGCACAGATGGACGCGTCGTTCGCCTGCGTGACGTCGGCCGCGTCGAATTGGGCGCGCTCAATTACACGACGTACGGCTACCAGGACGAGTTTCCCGCCACCGTGATGGTCATCACGCAGCAGCCCGGCTCCAACGCCATCGAGACCACGAACGCCGTCAAGGCTGAGATGCAGCGGCTGTCCGAGCGCTTTCCGAAGGGCCTGGAATACCGCATCGTCTACAACCCGACCGAGTTCATCGAGGTTTCGATCCGCGAACTCTACAAGACCATCCTCGAAGCCGTGATCCTCGTCGTCATCGTCGTCCTGCTGTTCCTGCAGACGTGGCGCGCGACGCTCATTCCCGTTGTCGCCATTCCGATATCGCTCATCGGCACATTCGCCGTCATGCAGTCGCTTGGCTTCTCCATAAACATGCTGACGCTGTTCGGCCTCGTCTTGGCCGTCGGCATCGTCGTCGATGACGCGATCGTCGTCGTCGAGAATGTCGAACGCAAGCTGAAGGAGGGGCTGTCGCCCGAGCAGGCCGCGCGCGTGACCATGGACGAGGTCGGCACGGCGCTGATCGCCATCGCCATCGTTCTCTCCGCCGTGTTTATCCCGACGGCGTTCGTCGGCGGCATCACGGGCCTCTTCTATCGCCAGTTCGCGATTACCGTCGCCACCGCGACGATCATCTCGGCCTTCACGTCGCTGACGCTAAGTCCGGCCCTGTGTGCCATCCTGTTGAAGCCGCACTCGGAACATGAAGGCGACAGCGTCTTCATGCGTCCCGTTCACGCGTTCTTCCGCGGCTTCAATCGTGTGTTCGACTGGATCGCAGCCAGGTACGCCTCGCTCGTCCGGTTTCTCGTGCGGCACGTGCGGCCGGTGATGGTGCTTTATGTCGTGCTGATCGCGGTTGCCGGATGGCTTGTCAGCGTCACGCCTGCCGGGTTCATTCCGGCCATGGATCGCGGCTTCGTCATCGCGTCGGTGCAGCTGCCGAACGGCGCGGCACTCGATCGCACGGACGCCATCGTCAAGCGGCTGAACAGCGAGCTTCTGAAGGTCCCGGGCGTAGCGTATCTGTCGTCGTACACCGGGCGGTCCGGCGCGACGTTCACCAACGTCACCAACCAGGCTGCGATTTTCGTGCTGCTGGAAGACGCCGCGGAGAGGCACGCCAAGGGCCTGCCGATCGACAAAATCGCTGCCGACGTGCGCAAGGTCGTGGGCCAGGTCGAGGAAGCCAACATCAACGTCTTCATTCCGCCCCCGGTGCGCGGCATGGGCGGTCAGGCCGGCTTCTCGATGCGCTTGCAGAATCGCGCCAACCTGACGGCGGCAGAGTTCGAGAACGCCGCGCGCGCGTTCCTGCAGGCCGCGAACGGCACTCCGGGGCTCACCAACGTCTTCACGACCTACGCAGCGACGACGCCCCAGGTTTACATCGACGTGGATCGCGACAAGGCGCAGATGCTGAACGTTCGCCTGGAAGATCG
>JAKAXS010000304.1 GCA_021816505.1 Pseudomonadota bacterium | reverse complement strand
ATCTAAGGCGAAGGGGCGTGCTGCGGATCTGGCGCACGGCTTGAAAACGCCGCTGCAGGTGCTGGCCGCCGATATTCAGCGTCTGAAGGACAAGGGCGAAACGGATATCGCCAATGAAATCGAGAAGGTTTCGGTCGCAATGCAACGGCATGTGGACCGCGAACTGGCCCGCGCGCGCATGGCGGCAGCGGACGTCAATGCGACCGCGAATGTCTCGTCCATCGCGGAGAACGTCGCGCGCGTTCTGCAACGCACGCCACGGGGCGAGGAACTTGTCTGGTCGATGGATCTGCCGATGAGTTTGGCCGCCCGCATCGATCCCGCGGATTTGGCGGAGGCGCTCGGCAACCTCCTGGAGAACGCGGTGCGGCATGCGGGCAGCCTCGTCGAGATCAGCGCGGTGCGCGACGGCGACGAGGTTGCGATTGCCATCAAAGACGATGGGGCTGGCGTTCCGTTGGCGCTGCGGGATGATGTGTTGCGGCGGGGACGCCGGCTGGACACGTCGCGCGGAGACGGCGCCGGGCTTGGTCTTTCGATCGTCAGCGATATTGCCGAAACCTGGCGCGGCCGACTGCAGATGGACGACGAAGGCGACGGCGAGAAGCGTCGCTTTTGCGTAACGCTGCGGCTGCCATCGGCTGTGCCGCATTCTCCATAGGCTGACCTTCAGATCATCTTAACCGTGTCGGAGCACAGTGGTCCCAAGTCGCCGCGCGGGGCGCGGCAAGTTGTTTGGGTCTCGCGTGATGGTCCACCGCGTTTTCTTGCGCTGTGCCTTGGCAATAGCCGGGCCGGTGCTGCTTGCCTCCGCCGCCGCGGCGTCCCCCCTGTTCGCGGCGGTGGAGCAGCCAGCAGCCGCGAAGGCGCGCGCCCCCCTCAACAAACATGCTTTTCAGAAGCCCGGACGCCTGCTGACGGAGCGTGCGGCGGCACTCGAAAGCGTTCAGCTTGCGCTGTCGCGTGTCGAGGATCGCTCGATGTACGTCTGGCATCGCGGGCGGCTGTCTGGGACGGTCAAGCCGACGTCATCGTTCCGGCGGACGAACGGCGAACTCTGTCGTCATCTGGTGATCGAGCTGGCGACCGACGAGGACTTTAGGACCATGGAAGGCGTCGCGTGCCGCGAGGCGAATGGTCGATGGAGATTGGAAGGCTGAGCCTTCCTCAATGCGTGCGGTCGGTGTGAGGCGGCGTCTGAACATGTGTTCGACGCCGCCTCAAGCGTTTTAGACTAGGCGGCCTTGTCCTGGATCAGACCTTCGGCCTTCAGCGCGGCCTGAACGGCAGGGCGTGCTTCGATCCGCTTGAAGAAAGCCTGCAGCTTCGGGAACTCGGCGATGTCGATCTTCATCGGCGCGGCCCAGCGAAGCACGGTGAACAGATAGGCGTCCGGCAGCGTAAAGGCCTTGCCCATCAGGTAGTCGTTCGCGGCGAAGTGCTTGTCGAGGAACGCGAAGCGAGCGCGCAACTTCTCGACGAAAATGGCGCGGGCTTCGGCCGGCATCTTGGGATTGAAGAGCGGCCCGAAGCTCTTGTGGATTTCCGTGCCCACGAAGTTCAGCCACGATTGCATCTTGGTGCGCTCGATCGAACCGCTGGCCGGTGCGATATCCGTGCGGCCTGCCTTGTCGGCGATGTACTGCACGATTGCCGGACCCTCGGTGAGCAGCGTGCCGTCTTCCAGCGCGAGTGCGGGCACGTAGCCGTTCGGATTGATGGCCTTGAAGTCGCCGCCGCCGTCGACCGTCTTGGCGCCGATATCGGTCTTCACGAGTTCGAACGGGGTTTCCGTCTCGCGCAGAATGATATGGGGCGAAAGCGAGCAGACGCCGGGGGTGTAGTACAACTTCATGTTCGGAAGCTCCTTTTACTCGTGTCGTCAGGGGCGACGATCGACGTGGGCGACGGGTGGACAATTACATGCAATTGCATCTATAACACCGTTGTATGCAATTGCAAGCAAATCGCGCGAGGGAGCCCATGCCAGCGACATCCAGTGATCTGGTCCAACTCGCCTGGGCCAATCTCGTTCGCACGGGCAGCACTGCCTTTCAGCGCGTGGAGGAGGACCTGAAGCGCTTGGGGCACCCGCCGCTGTCCTGGTACGACGTCCTTTGGGAGCTGGAGCGTGCGCCCGAAGGCGCCTTGCAGCAGAGCGAGGTGCAAGCCCGGATCTTGATTGCCCAATACAACTTTACGCGCCTGCTCGACCGGCTGGAAAAGGCGGATCTGATCCGCCGCGTGCCGTGTAAGATCGATGGGCGTTCCAACGTGCTGCACATCACGGACACCGGCCGGGCGTTGCGGCGCGGCATGTGGCCGGACTACGACGCGGCGATCTTCGAGCATGTCGGACGTCACCTTCAGGAGGGTGAGGCAGAGACGCTTGCCGGTCTCCTGGGCAAGTTGCTGCCGGATCGCGGAAAACTCCCGTTGAAGACGCGGCAATCCAGCCGTGGGGCGGGGACTTGAGCGGCTAGACCGCGGGGGCGTTTTGTGTAGGATGCGCCGCCAATCACAAACAAGATAGGAAAGCGGCCTCATGACGGGAAACGGGGCGGGCGCGGCCAGCGTCAAAGGCAATCTGATGGCCGGCAAACGCGGCCTGATTATGGGCGTGGCCAATAACCGGTCGATCGCCTGGGGAATCGCGCAATCGCTGGCGGCTCAAGGCGCTGAAATTGCATTCACGTACCAAGGCGATGCGCTCAAAAAGCGAGTCGAACCGCTGGCTGCCGAACTCGGCTCCAAGCTCGTGCTGCCTTGCGACGTGACCGACAAGGCGTCGATCGACGCTCTATTCGCGGAACTGCAGAAGGTGTGGGGCACGATGGACTTTCTCGTCCACGCCATCGCCTTCTCCGACAAGAACGAGCTGGACGGTCGCTACGTCGATACCAGCGAAGCGAATTTCACGCAGACGATGCTGGTCTCCTGCTTCTCGCTGACGGCTCTCGCCGCGCGGGCAGAGAAGCTGATGCCGAACGGCGGCGCGATGGTCACGCTGACGTACTACGGCGCCGAGAAGGTCATGCCGCATTACAACGTGATGGGCGTGGCGAAAGCAGCTCTGGAAGCTTCGGTACGCTATCTCGCGGCCGACCTCGGCAAGGGCAACATCCGCGTCAACGCGATCTCGGCCGGTCCGATCAAGACGCTCGCGGCATCCGGCATCTCCGACTTCCGCTACATCCTGCGCTGGAACGAATACAATTCGCCGCTGCGCCGGACGGTGACGTTGGAAGACGTGGGCGGCGCCGGCGTTTACCTGCTTTCGGATCTTTCGCGCGGCGTCACCGGCGAGGTGCATCACGTGGACGCCGGCTATCACGTTCAGGGCATGAAGAACGAAGACGCGCCCGACATCACGGTCGTCAAAGGCGACACCTGATGCCGTGATGCGGGCGGGGCTGACGGTCTACATCGTCCGGCACGGCGAGACGGATTGGAACCGCGATCGCCGCTATCAGGGGCAGCGCGACGTTCCGCTGAACGTCGTGGGTCGTGCCCAGGCCCTGCGCAATGGCGAGGCGCTGCGTCAGCTGCTGCCGGAGTTGGCGGCAGCTGATTTCGTATCAAGTCCGCTGGGGCGCGCACGCGAAACGATGGAAATCCTGCGCTCAGCCCTCGGTCTGGCGCCGGATGCCTACACGCTCGACGATCGCGTGAAGGAGCTGAGCTACGGCAGCTGGGAAGGCCAGTTGCAGGCGGACCTGCCGGCGCTCGATCCCGACGCGTGGGCGCAGCGGAGCAAAGATCCCTATCGCTGGCGACCGGCAGGCGGGGAAAGCTACGCCGATCTCATGGTGCGGACCGTGGATTGGATTTCGGGCGTCACCCGCGACACGGTGGTTGCCGCGCACGGTGGGGTGATGCGCACGCTTCAGGCCCACGTCTGTGGATTGGATCCCGATCGCGTTCCGGTGCTGGACGCACCCCAGGACAAGGTGCTGGTTCTCCGCGACGGCGGGATGTCCTGGCTCTGACCACGGCCGAAAACGAAGAAGAGCCGGAGCAGCGGCGCTCCAGCTCTTCCAATGTCGGACACTCGGGGCGGTTGCTCAGACCGCCGGGAGCGCCGTATTTCGACTACGCACACTCAAACAACGTACCAACACAGGCATGAGCCTGGCTGGAGCGTAACGTCAACGCTATGTGGAGAGTGCGCGTGAGAGCGGCCTCCTATCCCGTCAGACGCTTGCGACGCGGCACTGGCGGATATGCTAAGTGCGTCGCGCGAGTCTGCCAACTGAATTGGAAGCGTCCGGCGCCGGCACGATTGTAGGCACATGCATCGACGCCCGGACCCAGGCAATAAAGATGCAGGGTATGCCCG
>JAKAXS010000303.1 GCA_021816505.1 Pseudomonadota bacterium | reverse complement strand
CTAAACCCAATTCTGTTGACAGCTAGTACCACATAATTGGACGCGCTTGCGATTGACGCTCAAACCATCACTCCGGGGCATCCCCACCAGGGAACCACTCCAAGTCGCCACTGAAAATTGTCCCCTGGACTGTTCGCGGCTTAGGTCATGGGGCACGCGGAACAATGCCATCCACCCCTGTAGCACCTTCTAGTTCGCGTCATCGAAGGAGTTTCCGAGCTGGGCGCCATCGGGCTGCGTGCCAGTCGTTTGGACCGTGACTTCGGCGGATCCACAAAGTTCCGCGTCACTCTGGATAGCGCGGTGCGCTGCGAACCAAAGCCTCTTTGCGTTGTTGCGCGCTCTCCAAGCAGTGGGGAAACCTGGCAACGGCGGAAAGGTGCAACACCCTGATCAATATGGAGGATCTTCATAAGTTACTGCAAAGCGTGAGATAGTGTACAGGGGGGCTCGTAAGCTAGCTAGGCGCAATTGGAGCCGATGCAGGAACAGCGAGGAAGTCAGTTGTCCGAGAAGACTGACCAAAAGAAACCTGTCGAGGTGAGCCGCGAGGATCTCTACCGGAAGGTTTGGCAAATGCCGATGAACAGGCTCGCCGGTGAGTACGGCATTTCTGGAAATGGATTGGCAAAAATCTGCGACCGTCTCAACGTGCCCTATCCCCCGCGGGGATGGTGGGCCAAGAAGGCCGCTGGAAAGAAGGTGGTTATCTACCGCCTTCCGTCCCCTGAACCATCAACACTGCAAAACGTGAGGATTTCGCCGACGGCGCCCAAGTCAAGGGTGCAAGAGGTTCCGGCAGAGGTGCAGGCTATTGTCAAATTCGCATTAGTCAAGGTCCCGGATCGGTTGCAACGGCCCCATAGAATTATCGAAGCAACCCTACTCGAACGGGAAGAAAGGCGGCGCGAAGCAAAGCGTGAGCGGGATCCTCACATGCGCAAATTTATGGATCCAGGCGAATTCACCGATGCTGATCGTCGTCGCCATCGGATCCTCGATACCCTCTTCAAGGCTCTGCAAAAGCACGGCGGAAAGCTAGATACGAGCGAAAAAGGTGGCTTCTCCGCCGAGATGCAAGGTGAGGCTATTGAGTTCGTTCTGCGCGAAAAACAAAAGCGGGCTCGTCGACCTTTAACGCCTGACGAGCAACGATGGGCGACGCCAGGAGGTAAGTCTTGGCGGCCGGAGCTTCAGCCTGCTGGCATACTTTATATCACGATTCGAACCTACATGGCCGGCAAGCTGCGTACTGAATGGATAGAAAATAGCCGGAACACCTTGGAATCGCTTCTTCCGGAAATACTTGGTACGATTGTAGCAGCTGGCCCCGTACTCGCAGAGCAGCGGAAGGCACGTGAAGAGGCAGAACACTAACGCCGCATTGCTGAGCGAGAGCGATACGAACAACAGCAATTGCAGAGGGCAGATGATAACCGATGGCGCAAATTCGTGGAGTTCGCCCACAAACAGCGAGAAACGGAAATCGCTCGTATGTTTCTTAATGCCTTAAAGGAGAGTGACTTCGATCCAGATCATCAAATCGCCGGAAACGCGGTTTCCGATTGGATAGCCTGGGCGGAGGATCGCATCGAATGCGCTAATCCGCTTCAACAAGGTGTTAATTCGATTTTTGAAGCGCTCGCTAACATCACGCCTTGGTCATACAGAGACTGAGCCATCACTAGCGTAGACTGGTTTTCCTCGCAGTTTGAGGATCGATAAGCCACGTTGGTAGCGCGTAGTGGTTATAGGTCCCGCTCGCAATTCGTGAAACTCTGCGTGTCTGCGAGAGGGACGAATGTGCTCGGTTTCTGCATGCTTCCCTGTCGGAGAGCGCAATCTATATTGCATGGTGCACGAAGATATGGAGTTTCGCGATCTCATGTATCTCGAGGCATCTGCTGTTGCCGGCAACTTCACCCGGGCTGCCAAATCGTTGGGGCTCAATACGTCCACGGTGAGTCGCCGAATCGGCAAAATTGAGGATGAACTCGGCCTCACACTGTTCGAGCGCGGTCACGCAGGCGTTCATTTGACGTCCGGCGGTAACGCGCTGCTGCCACACATCCGCCGTGCGCTGGCTGAACTCCAGATGATTCGGAATGTTAGCGCGCAGACCGGCAGTGGAATTGCGGGAGACGTGCGCCTCGGCGTCCGAGTGCCGCCAATCGGTGAACCGATTCGTAGTCTTTTAACTGGCTGGCAACAGGAACATTGCGACGTGGTGTTGACCATATTCGAGATGAATGAGCTTGAGAGTCGGGCAGCGATGCGGGAGCGGCGCATCGATGTAGCGCTGATGGCACGGCACAGCCAATGGCTCGATGTCGCCACGGCACCGATTTGCCGCGAGCAGTTGCTCGCTGCGCTAGCGCGTACCAATCCGTTGGCTCGACGCAAAACGGTTGATTGGGACGCATTGAAGGGTGAGACATTTCTTGTCCAGGGCTGGGATCATTCACAATCGGATCGTGAATTCTACACCTCGCTGATTGGCAGGCGCGTGACGTTTCAAAGCCATGCGGCCAGTCACCAGAGCGTACTCGCGCTCGTCGCTGCTGGCGTCGGAATCACGCTCGTCACCAAAAGCCAGGCTGAGGTCGTCTTTCCGGAGGTCGTTTACCGCCCGATTGGGGAAGACAACGCTTGGGCTGAAATCGAATTGCTATGGAACCCCAATGCCGAGGATCCGGTTGTCGGACGCTTCGTCGCCTTCATGCGCGATCAGGCGCGTTCACGTAAGCTCTTCTGAACCCGATCTCGAAAGCGGCCCTTGCGGCGCTGCCAGTCGGGAGCGTCGCAATCGGGCAAAAGCCCTATCGGTCGCCATGAACCGTGCCAGCATGGGGCCGATCAACTTGGCCGGTTCGGTGACTCTCTGTCCTGTTTGCCCGGCCAGGATCTTGGCGTAGGCGACGAGATCGCGATGAACCTGTGCAGAGAGCTCGACGGTCAGCTTGACCGGTCTGTCGTCCTCAAGTGGACCGAGCTTGAGCTTCGTCATGTTCTACCTCCTCATCCGTTATAGGGTTCGAGTACGAGATCACGCGTGACCAGGACGCGGACCGGAAAACCGGGCCGTATCGTGATCGTCGGCTGGACATTGAGTGACCGGTTTACGATCCGCTCGCCGGCCTGGTCGATGCTCTGCGAGGCGCCCATGCGAATAGCCTGGACCAGGTTGCTTTCGCTGTTGCTGGTTCCGACCTCAGTGCCAACCGAGAGAATCGTGGAGAGTACCGCGGCTTTGAATATCTCCCCCCAATGGTTGTCGACCTCGTCCTGGAGCCCGGCATAGCCTTCTGAATCCGTCGCAGGCTCCCGCCCGAGCACGATCGAATTCCCGTTCGGCAGGATGAGCCGCGTCCAGACCAGAAACGCGCGGGTCTGACCAAAACTCACCCGAGCCGAGTATCGCCCCAGCAAGCGCGAGCCCTGCGGGATCAGGAGGATCGTTCCTGTTGGGCTGTCATAGACGTCTTCGGTCACTTGCGCCGTGACCTCGCCCGGAAGGTCCGAGCGTAAACCCGTGATGAGCGCGGCCGGGATGACCGAGCCTGCCTCAAGCACGTAGCGGCTCGCTGGCGGCTGAATGCGGTTCGCGCTCGTGGTTTCGGTACCAACGTTGCTGTTGGAGACGCGTGTCTGATCCTGGCTCGACGAGCCTGTCGGTGCAGTGCTCGGGTCCGAGAGGGATCTCGCAGATGCGGGTAGTATATCTTTCTGCGACGTCAGGCTTACATGTGCGAAAAGACCGCTCTTGAGGGCTGATTGCTGTTCTTGCGCAAGCTGTTGAGCGCCTGGAGTTTCTACGCCTGGCGGGGGTATTCCTGCGTCGAGCATCGGCTTACCGAGATCGCCGGGAAGCGGCGGACCGAGCTTGGGTATGACCTTGGGTAATTCGGTGTAGTTGCGCGCCAGTCTCGCGAGACCCTCCGGCCTGGCGTGCCCTGCCGTGCTGAACAGTTCTTTGCGAGGTCCCTGATTCACAGGACGGAGGGTGACTAGCAGCGTGCCGCCAATGCCGAATGCCGTTACGGCGCCGATACCGGCCAGAGTCTTGCGCGACAGCCGCGTCACCGGCGGCCGGTCCGCACGCAGCCGCATCTCGGTTGCCGGGCGGATCGCCTCGACGGTGTCTTTCTGCTGTTGCGGAGCATCGGTCATGACCCGGGCTCGCCATCGGTGCGCACGATACGGACGACCTGCTGGTCCTTGCCACCAAGTCTGAGCTCGGCCGCCGCGAACAGCTGATCGACGATCATGTAGTTCTGGCGGACGCGGTAATTGACGAGCTGCCCTCCACCCTCGGCGCCAATGACCCAGAGGGGAGGCATCTGGCCTTGAGCAATAGATC
>JAKAXS010000302.1 GCA_021816505.1 Pseudomonadota bacterium | reverse complement strand
CCCCCTCTTTGCATCGCCAACAAAATAGCGGCCCCGCTGCCATCCTCCGCGATGCTCCGGCCCTGGCCACCCCGCAAGCGGGGTGGCTGCGGGTGCGAACCGTCCCGACCTCCGGCCGGGATCGCCATGGAAGGCCGCGATGGGCGCGGCCGTTTCGGGCACAAGGAGCATCCCATGACGACCGAAAATGACGATACCGGCTACGAGCCGCCGCACGCCGCATCCCCGACCGCTAACGTCCTCACCGAACTCCAGATCTACGGCTATCGTCCCGGCCAAGGCGAGCCCGACCCGCGACCGCTTCCCGAAGCCCGCCTGATCACCGGCGCGGTTGCCGACATCTTCGATGCGCTCATTGCCACGTTGAGCGACACGCGCCTCGAACCCGACCTCGAAGAACTGCTCTGGGGCACGGTCAACCTCTTTCACCGCGCAGCAGACCGGATCGAGCGCGATCTCGACAAGAACGAACAGGCGCAGAAGCACAGTCAGAAGGAACAGGATGGCTCCGAGATACGCTCGGTCGAGCTTGAACGCCTCACGGCGGAGGGGCAGACGCTGATCGAGCGCCGCGATGCGATGGAACTCTTCCGCGACCAGGCCGCGGAGCATTTCGAGCGCCATACCGGTTCGACGTGGCGCCCGCGCTCGGGCTCGATGGTCAATCGCCGGGCGCTGACTGCGGCGATAATCGACAGCCGCGATTTTATCGCTGCCAAACACCGGGCAGATGCTCAGGTGCTGATGCCGGCCGGATCGAAGATAGCGTTCACGGGCGGGATGGACTTCAACGATCACATCGCGATTTGGGACCGGCTCGATAGGACCCGCGCCAAGTACCTGGACATGGTACTGTTGCACGGCGGGTCGCCGAAGGGCGCGGAGCGCATCGCCGCCGCCTGGGCCGACAACCGCAAGGTGACGCAGATCGCGTTCAAGCCGGATTGGACCCGCCACAATAAGGCAGCCCCATTCAAGCGCAACGATGCGATGCTGGACGCGCTGCCGATCGGCGTCATCGTCTTTCCCGGCACCGGTATCCAGGAGAACCTCGCCGACAAGGCCCGCAAGCTCGGTATCCCGGTTTGGCGCTTCGAGGATGGCGGCGCATAGCACCTTCGTCTTTTCGCGCGAAGCTCAGGCGGTATCGTTTCTATGCCGTGTGCCGCCTGGAGCGCCGCTTCGCGGAAAACCTTGATAAAATAGAGGTATTTTACTATGTTTTTGGAGAAGGGATATTGTTATGGACGACGTGGAACAGAAGCCGCTATGGACCCAGGAGGAGGCAATAGCCTTCGAGTGTGCCCGCGAGGTCATCTGCGACATGATGGCGATCTGTACGGGCCGGATGGCGGATGAAACGCGCAAGCCGAATCCCGACACTCAAAGGGTTGAAGAGATGCGCGCGCGCCGGGCGAAGCTCGCGCAGGAGCTTACGGACCTACACTTTACGGCATACGAAGAGATCGCGCGCATTCGCGCCGAGTACGGGGCCATCATCCGCGCCTGGCGGGAAGAGCATCGGCTCGCCGCTGAGTAGTAAATGGCGCTTGACCCAGACCGGTATCGGCTGAGCGAGGCTGACCATCAAACCATCTTCGAGAATGGCATAAAGCTAGAACGGTTGTCGAAAGCATTGCCGTCCGTCGAGCCCGTTGCCGTGATTTTCGGCGGCCAGCCAGGCAGCGGGAAAACCATTGCTGTCGATCACGCCGTTCAGGAGTTGAAGCGCAATGGTGGCTCGATTCAGATCATCGGCGACGAATTCCGCAGCTATCATCCGGGCTATGGGCGGCTTACGGGTGAGGATGACAAGACGGCGGCGTTCTATACCGACCGTGACACTGGAAGCTGGGTCGAAAAAGCCATCGCCTATGCAAAAAAGCAGAGGTTCAACATCGTCATCGAGGGCACGATGCGCGACGGCGACAAGGTGGCCGCAACGATGGAAAGTTTGCGCGGAGCCGGCTATCGCATCGACGCCCGCGCGCTGGCGGTGAGTTTCCGATTGAGCGAACAGGGAATCTTGCAGCGTTACGAGGGGCAGAAAGCCGACCGCGGCGTGGGACGCATGACGACACCGGAGGCACATCGGGCCGCCTATGACGGGATGCTGACCACGCTGGAGCGTATCGAGGGCAATAGGCTGGCCGACCGGATGACGATCTACCGGCGTGGCGCGGTGGTCCTCTACGCCAACGAATTGCGGGGCGGCGACTGGATGAGCGAGCCCCGCGCCCGCGCCATCGTCGAGGCCGAACGCAGCCGTCCCATGAGCGAAGCTGAGTTACGCGACTATATCGACGGCTTTGACAGACTGATTGCCATGATGACCCGTCCGGGGCGGCACGCCACCGATGCGGAAATCAAGCAAGTGGAAATGCTGCGGCAGAGTGCGCAGGCGGTGCGTGGCATCAGCGCCACGGATTATTGGGACAATGTCGCGGAACAAGGGCGGAATTCAGTGGCGGGCAAATCCGAAGGCGTCGAACAGGCACAGGATCGTGCCCGCAGGCCAGGCGGCCGGACGCTGAAATAGCTGTTTCACGGGCGACCGGTCGCGCGGGAGCGAGACCGGCGCGGCGCGGTTGGTTCACCGGATAGCAGATGACTGCCCTCTTGCTGGTCATTGGCCGGTCCCACTGCGCTGTTGTCGATGGCCGTTCGGTCACGGATGCGGACGTTGTGCCCTCCGGTCCCCATGTTTCGAGACCAATACCAGCACCTCCGATCTCGGCCATTTCCGCCTGACGCGGCGATAGCCTGGCTCGAATCCTTCGTTGCGGCTGTTTTTCGAGGCAGACCGGGCGGAACGGCAGGACCGGTGTGAACTCATCTTGGACGCTGCCATCGGCGGTCCACATCGGTCTCGCGAGGGGCGGCCACGGTGCCGTCTCAAGGGCCGGCTCAAGGACCATTCCCCTGTACTATGCCGCCTTTGTACGTGTCCGGCCGCCTATGCCGTCAACCCCGCAAGGGGGTTCCCCTCGCTACGCTCGGTGACGGCGGCGTCCGGCCCCGTTCTTTGGCGTCATCGGGGAATGGTCCCCGAGCAACCCAAGGAGACAGACCATGGCTACCATCGCAACCCTGACGCAGAAGGCTGACGGCACCCTCGAAGGCCAGCTCACGACGCTCAGTGTCACCGCCCAGATCGCGCTCGTGAAGAACGCCCGCAAGGTTAAGGATAACGAGCCCGATTACCGCATCGTCAGCCGCAAGAACGGCTTCGAACTGGGCGGGGGCTGGAACCGGGTATCGAAGAACACCGGCGAGGAATACATCTCCGTCTCGCTGTCCGCGCCCGAATTCGGCACTATCTACGGCAACGTCGCGCCGGCGCCTGGCGATGACAAGACCAAGAAGGTCATCATCTGGAACTCGCCGAACTGAGACGCACCGAGCCGGCCTCGCTCGCGAGGCCGGTTTTCCTGTGGAACCCGCTCAGCAATGCCCGCCGTCCCCCCGGCGGGCATTTTCCATGTAATTGCTCTGGCACATACGCGTAGCGGGGACGCTTGTATTGACAACATCAGTACAATCTGTAACATGCTGGCCTCGATGGAGTTGATGACATGACGCAGGCAAGCAATGCAGGGCCGGCCCGTAAGGATGATGTGATCCAGATCAGGGCCTCGGCCGAGACCAAGGCGATCCTCAGCCGCGCGGCGACACTGCGGGGCCAAAAGCTGTCTGAGTTCATGCTGGAAAGCGGCCGCCGCCAGGCCGAGGATACGATCCTCGATCAGCGGGTGTTCTTTCTGGACCCAGAGGAGCATGACAGCTTCCTGGCAATGCTAGACGAACCGGGTCAGCCAGTCGCGGATGTGCGCGACCGGCTGGCCCGGCCCCCTGCCTGGGAGCGTTAATGGCGCGGCGGGACGCGGAAGGCGCTTCAGGCGCAGGGGCGACAAAGCCGCGGATATTGCCACCGGAGCGTCTGACCGCGCGGCACGAATTTTCAGAATTCCGAAACGGCAAACGTCCATCACTGGACGATTGGTTGCGGGACCGCGCCCTCGCCAGCGAGGGGCTGTCGGCCAGAACCTATGTGATTTGTGCGGCAGACGTGCCGCAGCATGTCGTGGGCTATTACGCGATTACCACGGCGATGGAGCAGCGTGTTGCCCTGCCTACGGCAAAACTGCGGCGCGGAACGCCGGAACAGGTGCCGTTGCTACTCATCGCCAGGCTCGCACTCGACCATAGATTCCACGGCATGGGACTCGGGGGCGATCTTCTGGCGGATGCACTCAGGCGCTGTTTGGCCGCATCGGAGATTGCCAGTGTCCGCGCCATCGTCACGCACGCGATTGATGACAGTGCTGCCGCTTTTTACCAGCGGCATGGCTTCATGGTGTCGC
>JAKAXS010000301.1 GCA_021816505.1 Pseudomonadota bacterium | reverse complement strand
GGCTGCCCGGCGTGCCGGAAAATATCCGAAAAAGATGCCCGTTGCTGCAGCCGCGGCCATGGCGAGCGCTATGACACTCGGGCTGACCACCACCGGCCACTGCGCATATATGGCGACGATCGCAGCGGCCGACACGCCGATTGCAATTCCGATCAGTCCGCCGAACAAACACAAAGTTACCGCTTCTACCAAAAATTGCCGCATGATATCCCGCCCGCGGCCGCCAACCGCCATGCGCAATCCGATTTCCCGCGTTCGCTCGGTCACTGAAACGAGCATGATATTCATAATGCCAATACCGCCGACAACGAGCGAAATAATCGAAGTCGCTGCCAACAGATAGCTCAGCGTATTGAGCACTTCGTTTCGCGCCTTCATGAACTCCGCGAGATTGCGGACGGAGAAACTGTCCTCGCCGCCGGGCATCGGCGGACGGCGTTGGCGCAGCAAATTCTCGATGTCTTCTTGTGCTTCCGCCAAACTCACTTGCGGGTCGATCTTCACGTGAATCGTCCCGATTTGATCATTCTGAACCTGGCTTCGTCCGACGATTCTGCCGCGCGCCGTCGTCATCGGCATGAGAACGGTATCGTCCTGATCGCGACCAATCCCCGATTGTCCTTTTGCGGTCAGCACACCCACAACTTGAAACGGCACATTCTTGACCCGGATCATTGCGCCGACGGGATCGTTTTCGCCGAAAAGCTGTTTCGCGACCGTCGCTCCAATCAGCGCCACTTTTGCGCTCGATCGGACATCCGTCGGCGTAAGTTCCCGCCCGTTGGCGACAGGCCAATCCCGGACAGCGTTGTATTCCGCGTGAATGCCCGAAAGATTTGTCGTCCAATTCGCGTTTCCGTAGACCACGGGGCCCGAGCCGTTGAGCTGACCGGAAATGGCCACGATGCCTGCCACCTTGTCACGGACGGCCGTCATATCGGCCTCCGACAGCGGGCGATCGGTGCCGGCGCCGGTCGAACGGCCACCCATCCGCCGGTCTCCCGAATTGATGATCAGGGTGTTGGTGCCCAGCGCGTTGATTTGCCGGTCCACTTCCGACGACGCACCGGTGCCCACCGCAACCAGAATGATGACGGATGCCACGCCGATAACGATGCCCAGCGTCGTCAGGATCGACCGCAGCAGATTGGCTTTCAGGGCCGTGAGCGCCACAACGAGGCAATCGAGCAAGGTCATTCCGCGGCCTCCTTGAGACGCCCTTCCTGACGTACGTCCTCCACGATGTGCCCGTCCTTGAACAGGACGCGGCGTGAAGCCCATTCCGCGATGTCCGGCTCGTGGGTGACCAGCACGACGGTGATGCCGCCCGCGTTGAGGGTCGCGAACAGCCGCATGATCTCGTCCGACGTTTTGCTGTCAAGCGCGCCGGTCGGCTCGTCCGCCAGGAGTATCTTCGGATTGTTGACCAGCGCCCGCGCGATCGCGACGCGCTGCTGCTGCCCACCCGAAAGCTGGCGCGGATGATGGTCCAGCCGGTCGCCCAGCCCCACTTGTTCCAGCCTATGACGCGCCAGCTCTTCCGCGTTCTCCGGCTTGGGGTGCGCGTAGAGCATGGGCAGCATCACCTGCGCGAGCGCGGTGGTGCGCGGCAAAAGGTTGAACTGCTGGAAGACGAAGCCGATCGACTTGTTGCGCAGATCCGCCAGGTCGTCAGCGTCCAGCCTCCCGATGTCGCGCCCATCGATCGACAGAGATCCCGACGTCGGAACGTCAAGCGCGCCGATCAGGTTCATCATCGTCGATTTGCCCGAACCCGACGGCCCCATGATCGCGACGAAATCACCTTCCGCAATCGACAGCGTCACGCCATCGAGGGCCTTCACGATTTCCGCACCCATGCGATACGTCTTGACGAGATGGCTCGCGGCGATCAGCGCCGGTTTCGCATCCGTGGAGGCTGGCGGCGCGACGGTCATCACTTCACCTCACGCGCCCGCGTAATCACCTGGTCGCCCTCGCGCAGCTGCCCGCCGAGCACTTCCGCGAACTGGTCGTCGGCAATGCCGAGGCGCACCATCCGCCGCTCCGGCTGATTGCCGGCCCCGAGCACGAAGACCAGAGCCATGCGCGCCTGCTGGCGACCCTGTTTCCACTTGGCGAACAGAGGACGCTGCTCGTCGCTCAGCGTCGGCTGCAATGTCTGCTCGATGGCGGCCTGCGTCTTCTGGCGCATGGCACGCCGTTCGTCTCCGCCCATCGCGCCAGGCGATCCTTGCGGCGTGTCGCCTGCCGCGTTCTTGAGAGCGGCCCGCAAGGCCGTTTCCTGTTCCGCGGTCAGCCGCAACTCTTCCTTCAAGCGCTCGACCTGACGCTCCGAGCGATCGCCGCCGCCACGGCGTTCGCGACGGCCGCTGGCCTCCGCTACCTCGCCCCGCGGCTTGAATCTCAAGGCATCGTTGGAGATGCGCAAGACGTTGTCGCGCCGTGCCGCTTCGATCATGACGTTTGCCGTCATGCCCGGGAACAGCCGGCGATCCTCGTTCTGCGCCTCGATAATCACGGTGTAGGTGACCACGTTGTTGAGTTCGGTCGCGGCCAGCCGCACCTGCGTCACGCGGCCTTCGAACTGACGCTCGGGATAGGCGTCAACGGAAAATGACACCGCGTTGCCTTCCTCCACGGCGCCGACATCCGCCTCGTTCACCTGCGCCTCGATGCGGATGCGCGACAGATCCTGCGCGATCTTGAACAGTTCGGGCGCCTGCAGGCTGGCCGCCACGGTCTGCCCGGGATCGACGGTGCGAGAAATCACTGTCCCTTCGATCGGCGCGCGGATTTCGGTGCGCTCAAGGTCGATCTTGACCTGATCCAGCGTCGCTTTGCGCTGCTGGATCGTAGCCTTCGCACTCGCCACCTGCGCGGCAATGACATCGATGTCCGCCTTGGCGACGTCGCGATCGCGCAGAGCGGTTTCAAACGTCAGCTGCGGCGAAAGCCGTTTTTCCGACAGCCCCTGTTGACGAACGACGTTGAGTTCCGCCGCCTGCAGCATCGCCTTTGACTTGTTCATGGCGGCTTCCTGATTGATGAGCGCCGCTTCGGCCGCCCCGAGGTCCGCTTCCGCCTGCGCAATCTTGGCCGCGTAGGTGCGCCGGTCCAGAACAGCCAGCACCTGGCCGGGCGACACTTCGGTATTGAAGTCCGCGTTGACGGCCTCGACCTGCCCTGAAAGCTGCGAGCCGACGCTGACGGTCACCAGCGCGCGCACCGGGCCGGACGTCGAAACCAGCTTGCGGATCTGCCCCCGCGCCGCGGGGGCCGTATCGTAGACGAGCCCTTTGGCGGCACCGCCTCCCCAGCCGTTCAGCATGGCGGCCACACCGGCAAGCAGGGCGACTGGCACGGCCAGGGTGAAAAGGTAGTTGAGGCGGCGCTTCGTCATCGGAGACATCCAGGAAAAAGTATCGAGTTCATCAGGCGTATGAACGTGGCGTCTCTTTGCAATCCGTCGCTTCGCGCGGCGCGCTCACACGCTAGCCAATTGTGGCTGCGCGGGGCCGCCAGCATGAACGGTTGGTGAATGCACCATTCAGACTGGGTTCAACGCCGCGAAGGCATTCTGCAGTCTACCCTGATATCCAACTTCCCCGGCGTGATCCAATGGGGGCCGGGCGCGCAGGGTCGCCCGGCCTTCATTTTTTGTCCTACGCCGGCTGCGGATTGGCAAGCGCCTGAGTTGCCCTGATAATTCCACCCTATCTTAGTGCGCCCGACGTGCGGCGACCACCCGTTCTTGCTTGAATGGAACCGGCCAAGCCGATAGGCATTGGTCTGACACAGCCCATATCCAAGACAATGGAACGGAGAACGACCGTGACGTTCAAGTTGCCTGATCTTCCTTATGCCTATGACGCGCTCTCACCGCATATGTCGGCAGAGACGCTCGAGTATCATCACGATAAGCACCATCAGGCCTATGTGGACCAAGCCAACAAGCTGGCGGGCCCTGGTACGAAGTATGAAGGCAAGAGCATCGAAGAGATCTGCAAGGAAGCCTTCGCCGCCAAGGATCAGCCGGTCATCAACAACGTCGGCCAGCACTTCAATCATCTCCACTTCTGGCAGTGGATGAAGAAGGGCGGCGGCGGCAAGAAGATCCCCGGCAGCCTGCAGAAGCTGATCGACGAAGTCGGCGGCTACGACAAGGTGCGCAACGACTTCATCGAAGCCGGCAAGGGCCAATTCGGCTCAGGCTGGGCCTGGCTCGCCGTCAAGGGCGGCAAGCTCGAAGTGCTGAAGACCCCCAACGGCGAAAACCCGCTGATGCATGGCGCCAGCCCGATCCTCGGCTGCGACGTGTGGGAACACAGCTACTATATCGACTATCGCAACGCGAGGCCGAAGTACCTCGAAACCTG
>JAKAXS010000007.1 GCA_021816505.1 Pseudomonadota bacterium | reverse complement strand
GCGTTATGCCGGCCGGCAGCAAAACGAGCATGAGCCACGCGCCAATCCGCGACTGTGCCAACCTCAATTTGAGGTCAGCTGCCGTGAACTGCTTTTGAAGCTCGTCGTCGCGTATCTCAGCCATTGGCCGCTTCAAACCGTCACTTAGATGGGAATCTCCAGGAACACGTTCAGATGCGTGTCGTCGTCATACACCCGCAGAGGATAGTCCGTCGGCGCAATCGCCAACATATCCTCTTGTGTCCGGTGGATGAGATGCCACTCGACGACATGCTCCATGATCCACCTCGTCGGATTGTCGGGATGGACATTCGTCGCCAAGACGAGGCCGCCCGGCACCGTCCAGCGACAGAACAGGCTCAGCAGCCGCTGGCAGATACGATCTGAAATATAGTCGAACAGGCCTGCGCAGTAGACGAAGTCGAACTCCGCCGTCTCGCCGTCGCCGCCCGAAACCGATTGTTTCAGCAGTCCGTGAACCGACTGTTGCACGAACTCGATCTTGGGCGTGCGGCCCGAAACGCGCATCGCCTCGGTGAGCCGGTCGCGCGCGTAATCGAGCGTCTCCTCGTTGAAATCGATCAGACGGAACTCGCAGCGGTCCGCCAGCTCATCCTCCTTGATGAAGCGCTCCAGCTCGATCGCCGGCCCGCACCCGATATTCAGCACACGCAGCGGCCTGCCCTTGTCGAGGTGCGCGCGCAGCGTCTCCGATAGCTTCTGCTGCAGGATCAGGAGACGATTTCGGTGAGCTTTGACGAGCCCGATATCCAGATAAAAATCGTTGATCAGCTGGGCGTAGGTCGTCGGACCTTCCCGCACGCCCTGCACCATCATGTTGACCATCTGATAGTCACCGGCGTAGCCGAGCGGCTTCGTGAAGGAGCGATGGAAGAACGGGGCCCGCATCATCAGCGGCAGGAGATCGCGCTGCGCGAAGCCGCAATGCGATTCCAGCTCATCGGCGCTAACGTTCTTGGCTTCGTATTCGAACCGCTGCTGGAGTTCGATCATTTTCGGAATAAGTGGCGATTTGATATTTTTAAAATATTCCGTACTCAGATTACTTTGGCCGCCAGAACTGCCGTCGTCATTCATTTCCAATTGCGCCAGCCAGAGATTCAGCTGTGAAAGGAAGGAGCGCAGCTCTCCCACCGCAATCTGGTAACCTGGGCGAATTCTCTTCGTTTTCTCCCAATCGCCCACGAAAATTTCCACCGCGCCGGAAACTTCCTCGCGATTTTGCAGAACGAGCGAAATATCCTGCCAGCCGTCTACGAGCGTTGCAGACACGATCAGCATAAGTCCCGTATTAACCAGGCTGCTGACGACTGCTTTTCCCCGGTAAATGGGATCATCGCCGCGCCGGATCACCAACTCGCTGAGAACTTCACTCAACTGAACGATGGAGTACGGATTATAGACTTCGAACACTACGGCCGTGCGGCTGACGCGTAGGAGTGTGCCGCGAGCGGCGACACCTTGCGAATTGCTGAATGTGATCAGATCGCTGATCGAATTCGAAAAGGCTGACATTCAGCTACCCTGCAGAGAATGATAGATTTGACGAACCGCTTCCAATTCCGGTTGCGATTCATCAATGGATGGTGCCTCCTTTAGCTCACGATCCAAGAATGGCAAACAGCATTCAGCAGTATACCTAGAGAGTGACGCTTCCACACAACGCTAAACAACGATTGAGCTATCCTAGCGAAAATGATCGCGATTCGGAATTGGCATGCATGTTTCCGTACTTTTATCCGACCACGGTCGCGATCATCGACGATGATTTAAGGTTTCTGGAAAGCTTCGATGAGTTGCTCAGGCGCGATTTCATCGTTCGCCGCTTCGCCAGTCCGCAGCTCGGCCTGAACCATCTCGTCGGCGCCGACGCCGAGCATTTGTCCCGTATTGCGCGCCTTGGCACCTACGCCAGCGCATATCGCTCGACCGCCGACGAGTACGATCGGCTGCAGATCCTGCTGTCGTCCCACATCAGCCAGCTACGCGGCTACTCCAAGCGTTTCGAAACCGTGTCGGTCGCGATCGTCGATCTCAACATGCCGGGCGTCGATGGACTGATGATCTGTCGCGCCCTGCGCCGGCGGCCCGTGCGAACCATCCTCCTCACCGGCAACGCCAGCGAGAAATTGGCGCTCAACGCCTTCAACGAAGGATTGATCGACCGCTTCGTCTCCAAGCACGAGCCCGACCTGATGGATCTCGTCGCCTCGCACGTCCGCGATCTGCAGGACGCCTATTTCCGCCGCATCACGACGACGATCAAGGACACCCTGTCGCTCAGCGCCCTTCGCTTCATGCGCGAGGGACGATTTCTGCAGTATTTCTCCGATCTGTGCGCCACGCGGCACGTCGTCGAGTACTACATCAAGACGGAGCCGCCGGGCGTCGAGATCATCCGGGCCGACGGCGAGACGTTCCTGCTGGTGGTCCTTGGCCCCGAGCGCATCGACGAATGCATCGCCGCCGCGCGCAATGCAGGCGCAGACCCTGACATGTTGAAGGCGATGGACTCCGGCGAGATCGTCACGCACTTCCCGACGGAAAGCGGTCTCTATTCTCCGCTCTTCCAGGAGACCTGGCGCAAGTACGCGTTTCCGGCAACGGCCGTCGTCGGCAACGAACGGTGGTTGACGGCCATTCTCAAGCCGACCGACATCCGCCCGCTGCCACTGCAAGATTTCGTTTCGTTCGACGCTTTCGTCAGCGAGCAACAGGACGCCCTTTAGGCGTTGCTGGGCACTTCGACGTTATCCTGGCTCCAGAACAACGCTTGGCCGATCACGGCACGCACCATATCAGCGCGAAACGGCTTGGTGATCAGGAACACCGGTTCGCGGCGCAGGCCGGTTAGCAACCGCTCCGGAAACGCCGTCACGAAGATGGCCGGCACGTCGCGATGCTGCACGATCTCGTTGACGGCATCGACGCCGCTTGAATCGTCGGCAAGCTTGATATCCGACAAGATCAGGCCCGGCTTCGCCGTCCTGGCCTTCGCGACAGCGCTGGCACGCGTTCGGCAGATACCGACCACCGTGTGACCCAGATCCGCGACGATGCTTTCCAGATCCACGGCGATGAGAGGCTCGTCCTCGATGATCAGCACCTTGGCGGCGCCTTGCGCGGCGATCTGCGTCTGAGCCATCGTCAACGCGTCGTGCAACTCCGGCTCCGACATCTCCAAGATTTGCGCTGCTGCCGCCGGCGCGAAACGTTCCATCGCCACGAGCAAATACGCTTGCCGCGATCGCGGCGTCAGGCGATCGAGCTGCCGTTGCAGCGGCTCAGGGTGCCTTTTGCGCTCGCGCTCCGCGGACCGCCAATGGTCGCCCACCGGCCCGGTCCAGATGCGCGACAGCAATCGAAACAGCTTGAGCTTGTCGAGCGGATCGCGCTCCGGCGACAGATACTCCGCATCTTCCAAAGTCAGGGAAACCAGGGCGTCCCCAAGATGCTGACTTCCGGTGAGCGTGCGAGCGTAGCGGCGCAATTCTGCCAGATACGAAGTGGGGTCGATCATGACTGCCGCACCTTCTCAAACCCATTGCGACGTCCCGAGCCGGGCGACGTGCATTGTAGTCCTCTCCGGCAGCCAACGCTGCAATCAGTTGATCCGCGGAGAAAAGAAGGCTCGCCTGGGCGGGAGGAAGACACAACATACCTTGTGTTCAAATCTGATCTTACGATTACCGCGAAATATATCAGGCGACAACCGTCTGATTGCGGATCGGCCGTCCCCGTCCTGTCCCCGCGCGCGGCCTGGAACCTCAGGTTGCGCGGCCTTGGCACGTTGACAGGTCGCGCGCGCGCAATACAGTGCGGCCCGAAGTTTCCCGATATTTTGAGAAGGAAGACGTTGCCGATGGCCGCGATCCGTACGCCTGCGAAGTTTTTTGCTCCTCTCGCCATTGGCGCGCCCGAACCGTTCAAGGCCGTGCCCACGCGGCTGGAGCGGATGATTCATTTCTTGCCTCCGCACAACGAGAAGATCCGCGCAAAGATCAAGGACGTCGCAAGCCAGGTCGACGTCGTGCTGGGCAACCTCGAGGACGCCATCCCGGCGGACCAGAAGGAAGCCGCCCGCCGCGGCTTCGTCTCGATGGCCCGTGACAACGACTTCGGCACGACCGGCCTGTGGACGCGGATCAACTGCCTCAACTCGCCGTGGATGCTCGACGACGTCACCGAGATCGTGAAGGAAGCCGGCAACAAGGTCGACGTGATCATGTTGCCGAAGGTCGAAGGCCCGTGGGACATCCATTATCTGGATCAACTTCTGGCCCAGCTCGAGGCGCGCCACGCCGTCAAGCGCCCGATCATGATCCATGCGATCCTTGAAACCGCCGAGGGCGTCAACAATGTCGAACTGATCGCCGGCGCCAGCCCGCGCATGCACGGCATGAGCCTCGGCCCGGCTGACCTGGCCGCCTCGCGCGGCATGAAGACGACCCGCGTCGGCGGCGGACATCCCGACTATGGCGTGTTGGCCGACGGCGGCAAGGAGGGCGCAGCGCGCGCGTTCTATCAGCAAGACCTTTGGCACTACACCGTCGGCCGCATGGTCGATGCCTGCCTCGCCTACGGCCTCAAGCCGTTCTACGGCCCGTTCGGCGACTTCTCCGACAGCGCCGCTTGCGAAGCCCAGTTCCGCAACGCGTTCCTTCAGGGCTGCCTCGGCGCCTGGTCGCTTCACCCCTCGCAGATCGACATCGCCAAGAAGGTCTTTTCGCCCGACGTCGGCGAAGTCAAATTCGCCAAGCGCATTCTCGATGCCATGCCGGACGGCACCGGCGCCGTCATGATCGACGGAAAGATGCAGGACGACGCGACGTGGAAGCAGGCCAAGGTCATCGTCGATCTCGCCCGGCTCGTTGCATCGAAAGACGCCGCGCGCGGCGCCGAATACGGTCTGTAAGCTCCGTTGCCGTGTACGGCGGGACGGAGTAACGTCCCGCCGTCGCTAACCTGGAGGACCGATGGCCAAGAAGCTCGTCATCATCATGGCCAACACCGATCCGCGTAACGGTCAGGAACTCGGCGCGCCGATCTTCCAGGCCTCTGTCGCAGCAGCGATGGAGTATCAAGTCGAGGTCATCTGCACCGCTGCAGCCGGCTGCCTGATGAAGAAGGGCGTCGCCGAAAAGCTGACGATGAAGCCGGGCGATGCGAAGACGATCCACGATTTCATCAAGGATGCACACAGCGCCGGCGTGAAATTCTTCTGCTGCTCGCCCAATCTCGAACTGCACGACATGACACCCGACGATCTCATTCCGGAATGTCAGGGAATCGTCGGCGGCGCTTTCCTCGTCGAAGAGATCATGGAAACCGATTGCCGCGTGCTCACCTACTGAGCGCTTGCAGCTTGCCCCGTTGCACCTTGCCGTTCGGCGTCCGCGGAAGCGCGTCGACGATAACGATCTCGCGCGGGCATTTGTAGTCGGCGAGGCGATCCGCCGCGAAGGCCATTACGCCGTTGGTGTCTAGCAACGCTTCAGCGCGCGGCACAACGTAGGCGGCGATCACGCTGACGTCCTCGCGGACGCGCAATTCCGCACACGCCACCTCCGCGATGTCGGGATGCATCGCCAGCACCGCCTCCACCTCCAGCGGAGAAACGCGATACCCCAGCGCTTTCATGATCTCGTTCGCGCGCCCCAGGTGCGTAACGTATCCCTCGCCATCCATCACGGCCAGATCGCCGCCCGCGAACCACTCTCCGCGCAGCACTTCGGCTTCTTCGTCCGGCCGGTTCCAGTAGCCGAGCATCAGCCCCGGATCGGACCTGTGCACCGCAAGCAGCCCCTCCGATCCCGCCGGCAATGGTGTGTCGCCATCGACGGCAATCACGGCGACCCGCCGGCCCGCCTGAGGCTTCCCGGTCGTCCCCGGCTTGCGCGGCACCGATGGCGATGACGAGATGTAGGTCGAAATCTCGCTCATCCCCAGCGCCTCGTAGAGCGCGGTGCCGGTCCGCGCCTGCCACGCGTCGAACAGACTAGCAGGCGGCGCCTCGCCGGCCGTCAAGCCGTGCCGCAAGCGGCCAAGGTCCAGCGAACCCGCCGGCGCATACTTCAAGATCTGTCGATAAACGCCCGGCACCGCCGCAAACAGCGTGGCCTCGGTCTCGCGGATCAACGCAGGCCAAACTTCCGGGGTCTTCTCGCCGGTGTAGACGATCGCCGTCGCCCCGTTCGCCCAGGGGTCCGTCAGACCGGTGCCAAGGGTGAACGTCCAGTTGAATGCGCCCGCATGCAGCACGCGATCGTCAGGTCCGATGCCGTACCAGCCCTGATACATGGGCCGCCGCCCCAACGCCGACCGCTGCGCATGAAGCACCCCCTTGGGCCGCGCCGTCGTGCCGGACGTGTAGACGAGGAATGCCGGATCGTCGGCAGCGGTGTCGGCATAATTGGCGAGCCCGCCTTCGCGGATCAGCGCGTCGATCGTTTCCGACGTCAGCACCGTCACGCCATCCGGGGCATACGCTCCGAAACGCGAAGCCACCGCGACGGCAGAGGCTTCACTGTCGCGCAGCATGAAGTCCGCCTCGCCGTCAGTCAGCGCACTCGACGCCGGGATAGGGACATACCCGCCCGCAATAGCACCGAAGAACAGCAGCGCGTACGCGCTCGCATTGTCGAGGCGGATCAGCAGACGATCGCCCCTCTTGAGCCCCCTCGCCGACAGACCGTTTGCGACACGCAGCACCGCGTCCTGCAGCTGCGCGAAGGTCCACACCTCGGCGGGCGGACGTCCCAAACCGTCGAGCACCAGCAGCGCCGGCTTGTCCGGCTTGGTGCGCGCAGCCTCCCGAAGGCAATAGGCAGCCATGTTCATGCGAGGGAGACGTTCGCGAACGACAGTCATTGCGTCTTCGTAGGCTCCGCCCACCACGTGTCGATGTTGTATCCCCACAGCGGCAGCGTCTCGGGGTGCCTCAGCGTCCGCCACGAAGACACCCACTGACTGGGCACGTGGAACAGTGGGATGACGTAGTCGCCGGAGACCAGCACGCGATCCAGCGCGTGCACGGCCGACGTGAACTCGTCCGGAGTCTGTGCGGCCAGCAGTGCGGTGATCATCGCGTCCACCGCGGCGTTGTCGACGCCCGCGTAGTTGCGAGACCCCTGCGCTTTCGCGGCAGCCGAGCCGAACCGTCCCCACTGCTCGTTCCCCGGCGACAGAGACTGCTGCCAGGTCTGCATGATGATATCGAAGTCGAACGTATTGATACGGCCGATCAACTGCGGGCTGTCGATCGATCTCAACTGCGCGTCGATGCCGAGCGACTGCAGCGCGCCGATGTAGGCCAGCATCAGACGCTCGCTGCCGCCTTTCGTCACCAGTATCTCGAAGCCGTATCGCGCACCCGTCTTGGCATCGACCAGGCGATCGCCCCGCAACTCGTAACCCGCCTCGTTGAACAGTTGCAGCGCGCGGCGGGCGTTATCGCGATTGTAGCCGCTGCCATCGCTGACGGGCATCCGGAACGTCCCGTCCATCACCTCAGGCTTCACCTTGTCCGCGAACGGCGCCAGGAGCGCGCGTTCGCGCTCATCCGCCGCAAGGCCCGTGGATGCCAGCACGCTGCGCTCGAAGTAACTCTGCGTGCGCTTGTAGCGCCCATCGTAGAGCGTCGCGTTGATCCATTCGAAATCGAAAAGCAGGATCAGCGCCTGCCGCACGCGCTGATCGGCAAACGCTGGCCGCCGCGAATTCATCACAAGCGCATTCATGCCGGCCGGCATGCCCGTCGGCATTTCCTCGCGCACGACGCGCCCATCCTGCGCCGCCTTGAACGTCCCGGTCTTGGCCCACATCGTCGGGTCGTCGTCGAGACGCACGTCGATCATGCCGGTTTTGAAGGCTTCAAGCAGGATCGAGGCATCGCGATAGTAATCGTATCGCACCTCGTCGAAGTTGAAGCGGCCGCGCGCCACCGGCAGGTCGCGCCCCCAATAGTCGGGATTGCGCTTGTACGTAATCGAACGGCCGGGATCGACGCGCGACACCTGATAGGGCCCCGAGCCGAGAAGCGGCTTCAGCGTCGACTGATCGAACGTCGCCGCGTCGACCTTGTGCTTCGGCAGAACCGGCATCAGACCGAGAATGAGCGGCAGCTCACGATCCTGGCCGTCCATGTTCATACGCACGACGCGATCCGAAAGGCGCTCCGTCGACGTCACCTTCTTGTAGTAGGAGCCGAATATCGTCGGTACGCCCTTGTCGCGCAGCAGCTCCAGCGAGAAGATCACGTCATCTGCCGTCACGGGATGACCGTCGGCGAACGTCGCCTTGGGGTTCAAGTGAAACGTGATCGACGTACGATCCTCCGGCACGTCGACACGCTCCGCCAGCAGCCCATAAAGCGTGAACGGTTCGTCCAATCCGCGCATCATCAGGCTCTCGACCGAGAACTCGCGGACGCCGGCGACCTTCTCGCCCTTCACGATCATCGGATTTACGCTGTCGAACGATCCCGCCATACCCAGGCGCAGACGTCCGCCCTTGGGGGCATCGGGATTGGCGTATGGAAGATGCGAGAAGCCGTCCGGCAACTTCGGCGCACCATGCATTGCAATTGCGTGCACCGGCTCCGCGGCAACCGCTCCGACGCCGACGAGCAGGAACATCAGCGCTAGCCCGGATCGAAAAACTCGATGCATTTCCGCCTTTTAGCAATCCGCAATGAGCCGTCCAGCATCGACGGCGCGCTATCTGCTTCAGTGGTGTGGCCTTTAGCACAGCCAATTGTGATCGGTGAGACGGGATCGGGCCACGGGTGCCGTGGCACGATTGCAACGATGGGCTAAGACCCCTCTGTGGATCACAGTTCGTCCGGCGATTCGGCCACGGGATTGCCGTAATCCGAGCCTTACTGCCCCCAGATCGGCGGCGCAGTGCGACGCCAGGTGTAGCGGTGATTGATTGCGCGCCGCAAGAGGGGTACGAGCCGTCAAAGGGCTCTTAGCAAGAGGTCGAATTCCCTATGGCTTACACGGGACTTAGCGAGATTTTCAGCAGCCGCGCGACGCCGGTGCGCGTGGCGCTGGCCGCTGCCTTCATGAGCGCCTGCCTGACTGCTCCGGCTATGGCGCAGGAAGCGACGGAGAAGGCCGCTCCAGCAGCCAAGCCGGCTGCCAAAGCGGACGCCCCGAAGAAAGATGCCAAGCAGGCCGCAGCTCCCGCCGCACCGGCCGCCGGCCAGGCTGACCGTCCGGTCTGGGCAAAGATTTGCGAGAAGGTTCCCGTCGTCAAGAAGGACAAGGACGGCAAGGAAACCGGCAAGGAAGAGAAGCAAGCGTGCAAGACCATGTACGAAAGCTTCGATCCCAACACCGGCGGTCCGCTCGTTGCGATCTCGATTGAAGAAGGCGAAGGCATCGACAAGAAGGCGATGACCATCATCGTGCCGCCGGGCGTTGCCCTGCCGCCGGGCCTCAGCCTCGCTGTCTTCCAGAAGGACCAGTGGGACAAGGTTGCCGCCCAGAACAAGGAAGGCAAGGCCGTGAAGCCGGAAGAACTCGGCCTCAAGCCCTATAACTTCAAGTTCCTGCATTGCGCTCCGACGGGCTGCGTGTCGCTGACCGAAGCCACCACCGAGCTGCTCGACCAGATGAAGACGGGCGTTGGCGTCATGATCCGCGTCGCTGACGTCTCGGGCCGCGTCGTCGACCTCGCCGTGCCGCTGAAGGGCTTCTCCGAGAGCTTCACGGGCGCCCCGGTCGACACCAAGGAGTTCCTGAAGGACCGCCAGACGCGCCTGACCGCACTCGCTCAGAAGCGCGCTGAAGCCGTCGAACGCTTCAAGAAGGAGCGTGCCGACATGATGAAGAAGGACGGCGGCACGACAACGGGCTCGACCACGCCCGCAGCCAAGCCGGCTGAAAAGAAGTAAGCTTTAGTCGCCTGCTTCAACTAAGAACGACCAAGCCGCTGGAGCCTCGCTCCGGCGGCTTTGTTTTGCAGTGTGGCCGCTCGAAGCTGGCCGAACCGAACCACAGTTCGCACGCCTCGACGGCGGCCAGGCCAAAGCCCGACCCTACTCAACGCTGGTTTTTTCGGTGTGGTTGGACCTCGGCGCCTAGTGCGCCTGCACGTAGACGGCGTGATAGCGGCCCTGGTCGTCCTCGGCGAACAACTCGCCGAGTTGCGGATGCCGCAAGGGCCGTCCGCTTTCGTCCGGCAGCAAATTCTGCTCCGATACGTAGGCGATGTATTCCGTCTCGTCGTTCTCGGCCAGCAGATGGTAGTAAGGCTGGTCCTTGCGCGGCCGGATGTCTTCCGGAATGGCAAGCCACCACTCCTCTGTGTTGGCGAACACAGGGTCGATGTCGTACACGACGCCGCGAAACGGGTAAAAGCGGTGACGCACCACCTCGCCAAGGGCAAACTTCGCTTTCGCCATCTGCCGCTTTGTCGAACGCTTTTTGCGCGCCGGAGCCTTGATTTTCTTCACCGCCATCGCTGCATCACAGTGGATGTCCGCCCGCGTGTCAATCAGAACGCGCGGCGTGATTAAATTTGCCGCAACGGCCGTGGCCGTCGCGTAAATCAATCACGCGGCGAGCAACCCTGCCGTCACATTCGTTGCGGGAAGAAACGCCGATACAGCGTAATCGTTGCGGGCAGAAACACTAAGTCGCCAATCAGCGAGCATAGCAGCGTCAGCGCGCACACGCCGCCGAACAGCCGCAGCGACGGCAAGTCTGAAAACAGCGTCACGCCAAGGCCCAGCGCCAGCACCGCCGTCGTCAGGATGATCGCTGGTCCAACCAGCACGCGCGCTCGGCGGATCGCGTGCACCGGATCTTCACCCGGTCGCTCTTCGAGCCCCAATCGATTGAGGAAGTGGATCAAGCTGTCGATGCCGAGGCCGAAGATGACGACCAAAGCGACAACGGACGCAAAGTCCAATCCCTGCCCCGCCAAGGCCAGCATCGAGCCAGACGCCACGACCGGGAACAGTCCCGGCAGGAAACTCAGCAGCATCACGCCGAACGAGCGGAACGCCAGCCCGAGCAGGAGGGACACGAAGACCACCTCGGCGAACAGGCTCGTCTTCAACTGACCGATCATCGCCGCCGAATTGCGGGCCGCGATCGCCGGCAGCCCGGTAACGGCGATCTCGAAGTCGGGGTTCGCCTTTCGTAGACTGTCGAGCGCGTGATCGAGCTTTTCCACCAGCGGCAGGATCTCGCTCGAGTCGACATCCGGCAGCCGCCCGGTAACGAGCACCGCGTTCTCTTCCTTCGCGATGAAGCGGCGCTGCAAGCTCTCGGGCAGGATCTTCACGTACTTCTTCACCGTCTCGATCGACGTATCGCCCGTCTCAGCCAGCCAGCGCCTGAGGCTATCGATCGACCAGACGTTGCCCACGCCCGCTTCGCTTTCCAGTGCCTGGTGCGCCTTGGCGATGGCATCCAGAACGGTCGGATCGTAAAGCGAGCGGCCGTCCTTCCACTTGATCATGATGTGTGCCGGGTTGCCGCCCGTCAGCTTCTTGTCGAGGCTGGCCGTGGCGCTCAACGCCTGCTCGCGATCCGGCACCTGGTCGGCGAGGCGATACCGCGGCGCCAACGACAGATAGAGCGACAGGCAGACGCCGAGGACGCCGAAGCCCAGCAGCGTGAAGAACCAGGGGCGCTTCACCACACCGTCGACGACGGTGCCGACGAAGACGCCGAGCGCATCCATCGCGCCGTCGGCCGGCGTGCGTTCGAAAGTCAGCGACGACGCATCGCGGATGAGGAAGTGCCCCAGCACCGGCAGCGCGGCGATCACGACGAAGAACGACAGCAACACGGATATCGCGCCCGCCATGCCGAACGTATGAATGAGACCGCTGTCGGAGAACATCAGCGCGGTAAACGACAGCAGCGCCGTGCCGTGCGCGATGACGCACGCCGGCCCCACGATCCGCACGCCGAAGCGCAGCGCCTCCTCGCGCGTATCGCCATGCCGCATTCGGTCACGAATGGCGCTCGTCATCTGCATCGAGTCGGCGAAGCCCATCACCATGACGAGCGGTGTCATCACGTTGAGGAACAGGTTCAGCTTGAAGCCCATCCAGCCGAGCGCACCGAGCGACCACACCACGGCCAGCAGCGGCGGAACGACAGCCAGCAGCATGAGAGAGAAACGCCGGTAGAACGTGTAGGCCACCACTGCCCCAAGCAGGAAGCCCGCGCCGTTGTAGACCAGCCGGTCGCGCTCCACCGCGTTGCGGATCTCCAGCTGCATCACCGGCGCGCCGGTCAGCTTGTAGGTCAGCCCGGACTTGCCGAGCTCCTGATCGATCACACCTTTGACGGCGCCGATGATCGTCTTTGCGGACTGCTCCGCCACGATGTCGCGATTGAGCGAGATCACGACCAGCGCCAGCTGGCCGTCGTCGGAGAGAAACTTGCCTTTGACGATCTCGTTGGCGCGCAGGGTCGCGATGATCTCGTCGTAGGCGGCGCCATCGGGCAGATCGTCCGGCACGATCGGCGGCACGTACCCCGAAGCGTCCGGCTTGCCGCGCGCGGACACCATCGACACCAGACCGTCGACGCCGTCCGTCAGCTGCAGCTCGGTCGTCATGTTGCGGAACGCTTCGATCTGCGGCTTCTTCAGCAGATCGACGCCTTCAACGACGGCCAGCACGTCGTATTCGCTCGAAGGAAAGCGCTTATCGATCTCCTCGTACTGCTGGAATTCCTTGGTGTTGGTGCGAAACAGCTCCGACAGGCTGTCGTCGACCTTGAGACGCTCTATGCCGAGCCCTGCCAGCACGGTCAGGATCGCGATGACGACACCGACCACCCAAGGATGCGCGAGGGCGACGAGGCCTACGCGCTCGAGGCCGAAGGAAATGAGATGCGTCGAGCGGCCCGTCGTATTGGCGGCGTCCATCGAAATCCTGTTCTCCCCTCGCCCGCCAGTACCCCGGGCGGCCCAGGAATCATCCTAGTTTCTCGCGCGATGGTGACACCCGTTGCACCCACAGCGCAAGCTGGCCTTTACGTTTGTTCGCAAGGCCTTGAGCCTGCCGGTCAAACTGGCATAAACAGCGATTGTGTTAAGGAGGCGGGGACCACGCATGCCCGATCTGACGCTCGACGCCCAGGGGTTGAATTGCCCTTTGCCGATCCTGAAGGCCAAGAAGGCGCTGCTCGACGTGCCCTTCGGCGGCACGCTGGAGGTTCTGGCGACCGACCCCGGCTCCGTCGCTGATTTCACGGCATTTTGCCGCGCCACCGGACATTCCTTGCTGGAACAGAGCGGCGAAAACGGGGTCTACCGCTTTTTGATCCAGCGCCAGCAGTCTTGAGACAAGCCCCGGGGCCTCGGGCGTCTTGACATCGCCCCTCACCGCCACCCATAAGGGCGCCTCGCTGGCACCAATGGACATCGGGCGGTTAGCTCAGCGGTAGAGCACACGCTTCACACGCGTGGGGTCACTGGTTCAATCCCAGTACCGCCCACCAGCCTTCGCCCTACGGGCTTCGGCTCGGCAAGCCAGCCGCATTCGCAGTTCGAAACGTCCTCAGGCTACCTTCGGCAGCCCAAGCGGTTCGAGTTTCACCTTGTCGAGATCGCGCCGAAGTTGGTCCAGCTCATATTCGGCGCTGGCCAGCATGGCTTCGGTTTCCGCCTGTCCAGTGCGCATGTGGTCGACCCCGCCATTCAAACGCGCGAACATGCCGACGATGCGCTCGAAGTCCTGATCGAGTGGCATCGTGTTCTCCTTGCTAGGAGCATTCACGCATAACGTGAGTCGCTGTGGCGGACCTCAACTCAATAACAAACAGCTGTGGACGGCGCGTGCCGGCGCTTCGCCTGTGTGCGAACGCACACAGGCCCCGGCTCAGCCCTCGGCCGTGCGCGCGCCGCTGGTCGCGCCGCCGTACATCGACATGATCGGCTCGTCGTCGAGAATGGCTTCGTCGTACTTGCCGTAGCCGTTGAAGTCGCCCGAGATCGCGCGACCGTAGGCGCCGACGTTGCCGATCTCCAGATAGTCGCCTTCCCTGATCATCGACGGCAAAAGGAACGGCCCCTTCATGCGGTCGATCGAATCGCAGGTCGGCCCCCAGAGCTCGAACGGCGCCAGCTGCTCGCCCGGCTGCAAATCGCGCGACACGAGCTGCGCGGGATAGATCCAATTCAGATGCGCGGCATCGAACAGCACGCCGTAGCCGCCATCATTGATGTAAAGGCCGTTGTCGCGCCGCGCATCGACGCGCACGATCACGCTCTCGGCTTCCGCGACCAGCGCGCGCCCCGGCTCGCACATCAGCCGCACGTCGTTGCGGACGGGCAGTTCCTCGACACCGGCTTTGATCACATCGATGAATGCAGATAGCGGTGCCGGCGAACCGTCGGGATAAATGGACGGAAAGCCGCCGCCGACATCGATGCGATCCACCACCACGCCCGCGCGCACGATGAGATTGTGCACCTCGGTCAGCGCGTGCGAATAGGCATCAGGCGTCATCGTCTGCGAGCCGACGTGGAACGTCAGTCCGAGTTCGCTGGCGACCTGCCGAACCTTGACGAGCAGGTCTGCCGCCTTCTCGCCGGCAACGCCGAACTTCCGCTCCAACGGGATGCGGCTGTTGATCGCCGGCACCGCGACGCGCACGAACAGCACCAGATCGCGCGCCAGCCCGTTCGGCCCCGTCGTCTCCTCGACGATCTTGCGCAGCTCGTCCTCGCTATCGAGCGAGAAGCTCTTGATGTTGTATTCGTGATAGGCACGGCGGATCGACGAGCGCGACTTGACCGGATGCATGAAGTGCAGATGCGCGCCCGGGATCGTGTGCGCGTCCTCCAGCTCAGGCACGGACGCCACGTCAAAATGCCGGATGCCCGCTCCGTAGAGCGCACCGATCATGAACACCGAGCTGTTGGCCTTGTAGGCATACGCGACGTCGCCCGGAAAGTTCTCCAGGAACCAACGCGCCGCCCGTCCGGCCGCATGCGGGCGCGACGCGAGCACCGGGCGATCCGGCTTCAGCTTGGCAACGAGTTCGGCAGCGGACGCGAATTTTTCCATGACATGCGATCCCCATCCGTAACGATGGGGCCTCCACCAGAAGGGCTTGACCCAAAAGGCGCTCTAAACCAGCAGAGATCGCCGTGCGAGCGATGCATTTAGGGCCATTGGGGGGGTGTGTAAAGGGCGGCGGGACAAAGGATTGCGAAGCGTTAACGTAGGCTGACCTCATGAAAGTTCCACGACGAAGTCTTATCTGACCAAACGCCTCGTTCGCCGCTTTTTCGGCGTGAAGACGAAGCAAGAAGTCGCAAGCTCTCCTTGAGGACCCGTCATGACCTGCTCCCACCTGCGCCAGACCCTTTCCCTCGCCGCCCTTTCCGTCGCGATCGCGATCGGCGCTGCCGGCGCGTCAGCCCAAACCCAAACGGACGACAAAATGCAGCGCCACATCACCGTCTCGGCCACCGGCACCGTCGAAGTCACGCCCGACCTCGCCCGTATTCAGACCGGCGTCGTGACCGAGGCCGAAACGGCCGCCCAGGCGCTCACCGCCAATTCGGCCGCCATGGGCAAGGTGATCGATGGCCTGAAGCAGCACGCGATCGAGGCGAAAGACATCCAGACGTCGTCGTTCAGGGTCGAGCCGCGCTACACCAATCCGCGCGACGGCCAGGCGCCCGAGATCAACGGCTACCGCGTCGTCAACGAAGTCCAAGTTCTGGTCCGCGACACACCGAAGCTCGGCACCATCCTCGACGCACTTTTGAAGCTTGGCGCCAACCAGATGAGCGGCTTGTCGTTCGACGTCAGCAAGGCCGAAACGCTGAAGGACGACGCCCGCAAGCAGGCGATCGACAACGCACTGCGCCGCGCCAAGCTGCTGGCAACCGCTGCCGGCGCCGAAGTCGGCGAGGTCATCTCGATCTCCGAGGAAGTTGCTTTCGCCGGTCCGCCGCGCCCCTACGCGATGGCGCGCGCCGCCAAGGCGGACATGGTTCCGGTCGAGAGCGGCTCGGAAACGCTCGAAGCGCGCGTTACGGTGACGTGGGCGCTTAAATAGCGTCTCCGTCTCCGCTTGCGCTGCGGCCAGAGCCTGCCCCTCACCCTAACCCTCTCCCCGTGAAGAACGGGGAGAGGGAATGCGGCCTCCCTCAAACCAGCGACACGACTTCCACGTTCGCCACCAGCGATGCGGCGCCCGGTTGGACGGACCAGTCGGCGAAGTTGCGCATCTCGCCGGTCGAGCGCAGGCGGCGCAGTCGATCAAGGTCCACAGTGCCCGACACCCATTGCGCAGCGTCGAGAACGCCCTCCGCAATCACACCCGTGTCGGACACGCCATGCTCGGACGGCACGAAGATGCCCGCCGCGCCTGAATTGCGGTCGACTGCCGGCGACCACAACGCATCACCCACCGTCGGGCTCTGCACCGTCGCAACGGTATTCTCCAGCGCCCGCGCCATGGCACCCGTACGCACGCGATGAAAACCGGACACGCGCTCGGTGCACGACGGCACAAGGATGACTTCGGCACCGGCCTCCGCCAACGCCCGCGACAGCAGCGGAAACTCGCTGTCGTAGCAGATCGTCACGGCCAGCTTGCCGATCGCGGTCTCGAACACGCGCAGCGGCCCGCCCGGAGACACGCCCCAGTCGCGCTCGAACGGCGTCATGATGATCTTTTCCTGCTCGCCCACGACGCCGGACGGCGTGACGAGCTGCGTCGCGTTCACGAAGCGCCCGTCGTCCAGCCTCTTCGGCCCGCTGCCGACCAGGATGTGCACGCGATGCTGGCGCGCGAGTTCGGCGTGTAGCGCCACGCGCTCGCCCGTCAGCCGCGCCACTTCGCTCAGCGTCTCGTCGAGGTCGGCATAGACATTCTCGCCCAGCGCCGCCGCCTGCTCGATCGCCGCGTATTCGGGAAACACCAGCAACTGCGCGCCGGTCGCCGCACCGTCCGCCACCCACTGCGCAATCTTGTCCTGCCACTCGGCCAGCGAGGCCGGTTGCCCGATCGGATACTGCGCCGATGCGATCGTCAGTTTGTCGGACATGGGCTCTGTTTCTCCAGCTCCCGGACACCCGAGTGCGAACGATGAATGCGAAGCGCTAAAGCGTCTTCATCCAGAACTGCATCTTCTTCTCGGTCTCGTCATCCTGGTCGACATCCTTCCAGGGATACGTCGCCAGCACGCCGTCGATCGGCTGATAGCCGAGCTTGTTCCAGAACCGGTCAAGTGGGATGTAGTCCGCCGGCTTCAAGGGATGGTCGTCCGGCCGCACCACGCGACAGAACGTCGAATGGGTAAAGCCGCCGAGGCGATGGGCTTGTGCCTCGCGATGCGCGAAGAAATCCTTGCCGACGCCGTGGCCGCGATGGCTTTTCAGCAGCACGCTCTCGCCGCAGTAGAAGATCTTCGAGATGTCGTACCCGGCCGCCTTGAAGGGCTCGCCGAACTCGTCGGCGTGCTCGATCATCGGCGCACCCGTGGACGCGCCGACGACCTTGTCGCCATCGCGCGCAAGCACGCAAACCGCGCCCGGCGCCGCCGCGAACTTCGCCAGATACTCCTCTTCGTATTCCAGCGTGCCGTCGTAGAGATACGGCCAGTCGCGGAACACGATGATGCGCAGCCGCGCCAGCTCCGGCAGCACGGCTTTGATGTCGTCACCGGTGACAGAGCGAACGTCGAGAGCCATTCCCGTCTCCCCTGCGTGAGCGTGCTGAAGCGGCGGCCGCCTACTTGGAGACCTGCAGGATCCAGTCCGTCAGGTTGTAGTACGTCGTGACGCGGGTGATCTTGCCGTCCTTCACCGCGAAGAACGTGCCGGCGGGCAGAACGTACGTCTGGCCGTTGGCGGCAGGCAGGCCTTCGTCCGTGTTGAGGTACTTGCCGTGGACGTTGAACTCCGCCGAGGCACGCGTGCCGTCCTTCGACACCATGACGACGATGTTCTTCAGCTCTTCCTTGTAGTGGTGATCCATGCGCGCGTTGAAGGCGCGGAATTTCTCGATGCCCTCGCGACGTTCGCCCTGGTTCACGTCGTGGATCACGCCGTCGGACAGGAACGCCAGCATGGCGGCGCTGTCGCCCTTGTTGAAGGCCTCGTAGTAGTCGCGGATCAGCGCGGCGGTGGCGGCACGGGCGGCGGATTCGTCTTGGGCCATCGGTCGGTTCCTTCTTGCCGGTTCGGGCTTGCCTGAGGCGAAGCGGTTGCGCGCCTCATAGCAGGTTGAAACCCGCCAGACCACGGCTGTAAGCGACGCAAATGCGCGACAAAGCGTTCAGAAAGCCCGAAATCTGTACCGGGATCGTTAACCGCCTACGGCGGCCAGCCGGGGCTGATGGTGGCGTTGAAGCGCCTGCGCCGACATCACGAAGTTCCGCCCTGCCCCTTTGGCTTCGTAGAGCTGAGCGTCGGCCGCCGACACCAGCGCATCCGGACCGACACCTCCGTGCGTATTGGGAACGAGGCTCGCGATGCCGATGCTGGCCGTGACGATGCCGAAACGCCTGGACCCGACGTGAGGAACGCCGAGCCCCTCGATGGCGACGCGCAATTGGTTTCCCAGCTTCAGTGCGCCTTCGGCGTCGGTGTCGGGCAGCAGCAGAGCGAACTCCTCGCCGCCATAGCGGGCCGCGAGATCCGCCGGCCGCTTCCCGGCTCCCGCGATGAGGCCCGCAATCAGCCGGAGACAATCGTCACCCGCCTGGTGACCGTAGCAATCGTTGAACGCCTTGAAATGATCGACGTCGATCATCAGCAGCGACAGCGCGTATTGGCCACGCGCCGCGCGGCTCCACTCGCGCCGCAGCGCTTCGTCGAAATTGCGGCGATTGGCGAGGCCCGTCAGCCCATCGACTGCCGCAAGGCGCGCGAGTTTGTCGACGCTGATGCGCAGCTCCTTCGTCACGCGACGCCGCTCCGCTTCCACGCCGGCGATCCAGAATGCGAGGAGTGACGACGAGTAGACGAAGAACTGCGTGAGCGTGACACGCTCTGCCATCGGCGTCGCCGCGTTCAGAGCCGTCGGGCCGTGTCCGAGCAGCGTGTACATGATCGCCGGAAGCGTGAGTATCGGAACGCTCACCGCGACGCCGGCATGCCCCAGGCGCATGGCAATCAGCATCATCACCGGCGGGATCACGAACAGCAGCGGATAGCTGGACTGGGAAAAGACGATGACGGTGGTCGCCGTGAATGCGGTGAGCAGGAGCGCGCTTTTCGAGATCGGA
>JAKAXS010000300.1 GCA_021816505.1 Pseudomonadota bacterium | reverse complement strand
GCAGGTGCTTCCTCAGCAGCAGCTTCAGCAGCAGGAGCTTCCTCGGCAGCAGCTTCAGCGGCAGGTGCTTCCTCGGCGGCAGCTTCGGCAGCAGGAGCTTCCTCGGCAGCAGCTTCAGCAGCAGGAGCTTCCTCGGCAGCGGCTTCGGCAGCAGGAGCTTCTTCGGCGGCAGCAGCCTCGGCGACTTCGACCGTTGCGGGCGTCTCGTCCACGACGTCGGTCGTCACGGGATCGATCGCGGCGGCCTCAGCGACAGGCGCTTCTTCTGCGGCGGCTTCCGCAGCCGGGACAACAGCGTCGGCCAGATCGCCGCTTTCCGGCATTTCCAACGCCGTGCCGCAGTTCGCGATGGCTTCGTCGGCTGCTTCGATAGCAGGGGCGTCCGGCTCCGATGCAACCAGCGCCATCGGGGCAGGGGCCGGCATTTCGCCGGTCGTGACGAACGTGATGAGGTCGTTTGCGGCGCTGAGAATATTTTCGTGTTTGCCTTGCAACTCGAATGCCATACGCAAACAGGCCATACGGTGGTCCTGAAGGTCCATGGGAGGCTCCTTGGGCAGATTTTGTGTGGGTTTGGGCAGCTAGCAGGCGGTACGCGGCACTGCGAGATCTATAGTAACATCGCTGAACACTTGAGAGAACCTAAGATCAACTGTTCTCAGCAAATAAATCTAAGTATAGAATTGTTGCGATGCGAGACAATTGCAATTACGTGAGTCAAATGCGTTGCTTGCTGCGCCATGTTGCGATGACGCGGCAACCTGCGGTTCTCATGTTTTGCCCGTCACCGACCTGTCGCAAACGGAGCAATCCGCGCCGTACGCAATTTTCTGTCGCGAATCAGCGCCGCTGACGGAACTGTCGAGCCGCATCCGCCGTTGCCTGATCGACCGGGCAGGAGCCCGCCGTTTCTAACGCTGGAATTCGACCATGAGCATCTTCGCCTGGATCTTCGTCGGCCTCATCGCGGGCTGGATCGCCGAGCAGATAACCGGCCGCGAGCACGGTCTGCTCACCAACCTCGTCGTCGGCGTCATCGGTGCGCTGCTGGGCAGCTTCTTGATCGACACGATCTTGGGGTTCAGCTATCCGCGCGGCTTCAACCTCGCCACGCTCAGCGTCGCGACGCTCGGCGCCGTCCTCTTCCTTTGGCTCGTCGGCGGCCGCCCCAAGCTGCTCAATCGCTTTCGCTGAGTGAAGTACCAGCCGGCCTGTAAGCCGGGTTCTGTCTGGAGGTTTCCCTCCGCGACGGCCATTCGTCTGCGACGCTCATTGCTGAGCGCCTGAAGCAACCAACCCGGGCGGCTGGCTTGGAAACGCACCTGATGTCACGCTGTTGCCAGCGCACATCCGGCCGCCCCTATTTGGTCTTGCTCCAGGTGGGGTTTGCCGTGCCGCTGCTGTCGCCAGCAGCGCGGTGCGCTCTTACCGCACCCTTTCACCCTGACCGCGGTAAACCGCGGCGGTTTGCTTTCTGTGGCACTTTCCCTGGGGTCGCCCCCGGCGGCCGTTAGCCGCCACCTTGCTTCCATGGAGCCCGGACTTTCCTCCACCGGTGCTTGATCGCCATAACGCGAGTCATCCGGCAGCGGCCGTCCGGCCGGCTGGTGAGCTGAGATAGAGGCACGTGCCGTGCCGGGTCAAGTTAATGCGGACTGAGCCATTCAGAACTTCGTGGCGGCGCCAAGCCGGAACGACCGGCCGGGTTCGTACAGCGGCTGCGCCACGACGAAGTCCTGACCATACGTTGCACGGCTCGCGTACGTCTCGTCGAACAGGTTGCGGACGTCGGCGCGGAGCGTGAGGCTCGGCAGCGACGGCGGATTGTATTCGACGAAGGCGTTCACGACCTCGTAGGCGGGGATTGCTCGCTTGTTCTCGCCAGGATCCGTCGGATCTAGGGAAAACTCTAGCGGATCGGAATTCTTGAGCGCGAATTCCGCATCGGCACCAACCGTAAAGCCCGTACCCGCAAATGTGTGAACGAACTGAAGCGCAAAGATGTCGCCGACGGGCACGGTCAGGTAATTGCCGGTGAAGGTATCCGCGGCATTGCCGTCGATCTCAGCATCGACGCGCGCGAACTTCACGCGAGCGAAGCCGCTTGCCCATTCGTACCGCGCGCCGAGATCGAAGCCCTCGGTGACCAGGTCGAACGTGCGGACGGGCGACGGGAAATGCGGTGCGCGTGCATCGTTGATCTCGGTTTTGAAGACGTTGCCCTCCAGCGATACGCCACCACCCAAACGCGCCGTCAGGCCGGCGGTGAGGTTATCGGAGGTGACGGACTTCGGACCGTCGCCGTAATCCCAGTCGCCGGGGGCTTCTTGTATGAAGTTCTCCGCCAGCGCGACGCCCGCCCAAACGTGCGAAGCACCAGCCCGCGCCGTCAGGAAGTGGAAGATGTCGTACTCGCCCGAGACGTTTCCGCTGAGCCCGGCGTCCTCGAACTCGGAGCCGTCATTTCCTTCGAACCACTGATTGTCGCCGCGCACGCCGAACGACAGCCGCGTACGATCCCATGGGTTGAGACGGGCTTGCGCATAGGCGCCGATGTTCTGCGACTTCTCGTTCGTGGAGTAGTTGATATCGCCGTAACGAGCGCGGTCGCTGTAGAAGTCCACGCCCGTGGTGACGCTACCCATCGCCAACGGAAAGCGGTTCTCGAATTTGCCGTTGAGGCTACCGGTCTCCGCTTCGCTGCCCAATTCCCCGATGGTGAAGCGGTCCAGCAAGCCGATCGGCACGCTGACGTCCGTGACGCTATAGGCGAGCACGGCTTTCGGGTTCCATAAGCCCTGCGGCGTTTCGTCGGTGTAGCTCAGCACATAGTTCTGGCGTGTCAGGTCGTAAACGCGAACGTCGGGCTCCGTGCGGAACGGTGGTGGCGGTATGCCACCGATGTTGGCGCGGAACGGACGCAAATCGTCGTCCCGCACGCGTTCGTAACTGAATTCGATGCGGTCGCCGCTTTCCGCCTGATATGCCGCCTTGCCGAGACCGCTGAAGAGGTCCGTGCCGGTGCCGAGAACTTCGTCACCGTTGCCTGCCTCGAAGTTATCGCCGTCTGCGAAGTTGAGGTAGCCGAGGTATTCGAACCCTTTCACCCGACCATAGGCGCCGAGCCCACGCGTGAACGTATCGCCGTTCGTTTCGTAGGCTGCCGTAGCAAAGCCACCGAAGTTGCGGCCGGGCAGAAGCAGGTCGCCGGCATCCTTGGTTTCGTACGCGATCGCACCACCGAGCGCCCCAGGACCGGCGTCTGCAGGCGCAACGCCAGCGTCGACACGTACGGCCTTCAACAGGCTCGGGTCGATCAAGGTCGTCGCATTGTGGTGAAACGCTTTGTTGTTCTGGCGTGAGCCGTCGATCGTGACGGAGAGGTTCGTTTCCTCCACGCCGTGCACGTAAATCTTCTGCGACGCCGGAGACGAACTGCCGACTGCGATACCGGGCTCGCCCTTGAAGATGTCGCGCGAGTCCGTCGGCGCATTTCGCGCCAGATCCTGCGACGTCACGTTGATCTGCTGCGCGCCGGGCGTCGACGGCCCGCTGACGCCGGTCGCGGGGAATGCCGTTGCACTGTCCGACGTCGTGGGCTCGACAGGTGTCTGCGCGACGGGTGCCGGCGCTGCCTGGGCCTTGGGTTTCGCCTTGGCGACAGCCGCCTTCTTCTTGTTCTTCTTTCCCGTCACCTCGATGGCCGGCAGGGCGGCCGCGGAATTCGCCGAGGGCTGCGCCGGCTCGGCTTCCGTCTGTTGCGCTTTTGCGAACTCGGCCGTGCCAAGCAATCCAGCCGTCACCGCCACGACTCTCAACGCGTTCGCATTACGCAGCATTTTTAGTCCCCTATTGCCTTTGATGACGTGCAGGTGTCGGCCGGGCACGCCAGCGCAGGTGACACGGGCGATCGCTTAAAGTCGACGATTTCCTGAAACAAAGCCGGCAGAGACGCGCGCTCTGTGGCGCGTTTCACACAATCTTGACACGGAGAATAGACAATATGCCGCGTGGAGGTCGCACGCCGCGATTGTTTGCTATGGCTAACCCCTAGTCAGACGGAGAAAGCACGTTGCGGTTTGCGCTCACGCTCGTCCATCGATGGGTTGGCCTGTCGATTGCACTGTTCCTATTCATCTCCGGCGTCACGGGCGCGGTGATCTCGTGGGACCACGAACTCGACGAGCTTCTGAATCCTCACCTGACGGAGGCTGGCGCCTCTGGTGCGGCCCAGCCCAGCCTCCAACTTGCGCGGGCTTTCGAATTGCGCGATCCGCGCGCTCGCGTGACCTACGTCCCGATGTCGCCGGAGCCTGGGCACGCATTACGGATTTACGTCGAAGGCCGCGTCGATCCCGAAACCGGCAGGGCGCGCGAACTCGGCTACAACGAAGTCT
>JAKAXS010000299.1 GCA_021816505.1 Pseudomonadota bacterium | reverse complement strand
GAAGAGCATGGGTAAGAACAAGGGCCTGATGGGGCGCAGTGTGGGCGGGGGCGGCGTGGGGGCGCCGAGCGCCGACGAACTGGCGCGCATGCAGGACGAGCTTCAGAAGATGGATCCGAAGGCGCTGCAACAGCTGCCGCAGGATCTGAAGGATTCGCTGCCGAAAGGTCTCCCCGGACTGGGTGCCGGCGGCGCACTGCCAAAGCTACCTGGTTTCGGCGGTCTGCCGGGACTGGGTGGGCCGAGATTTCCGGGCTTAGCCGGAAAGAAGAAATAACAAGATCACTCAAATTCGACGCTTAGAAAGGACCACCAATGTCAGCCAAGATTCGCCTCTCTCGCGGCGGCGCCAAGAAGCGCCCCTACTACTACATCGTCGTCGCTCATTCGACGTCGCCGCGCGACGGCCGCTACATCGAGCAGATCGGCACGTTCGATCCGATGCTCAAGAAGGACAACCCGGAACGTGTGCGCCTGAACACGGACCGCGCCAAGCATTGGCTGTCGGTCGGCGCGCAGCCCACGGACCGCGTTGCCCGCTTCCTCGACGCCGCAGGCTTGTTGAAGCGCAAGGGCTCCAACAATCCCGAGAAGGCCAAGCCGAAGAAGAAGGCCCAGGAGCGCGCCGCCGCGGCTGAGGCAAAGGCCAAGGAAGCATCCGAGGCTGCGAGCGCTTAATCTGCAGGACAGGTTAGATCCGCCTGAATATAGTGCAAATTTGCAATAGTTCAGGCGGATCAAACAACTGTTCATTCATTCGTTGGCTGATCTACAGCCCGGTAACTAAAAAATTACGTGCATCGCCGCCGAACTCGTGATTGTTCCCTTTGTCCCCTATAGGACTTAAGCAGCCTATATCGTACTGAGGTCAACAATCGTGTTAGCGATCCGCAATTCTAACACCACGCCATCCGCCGTCGCTCTCTGGCACAAGCGGGCCCATGCCCTGCGCGAAGGCAGCATACTTTTGTCCGACAAACCGGACCGTATCAGTTGGACCGATCGCGAGCTTCGCATCTGGCGCTACGCCACCGCCATCAGTCACAGGTTGCACAAGCTGCACTGACGTGCCGCACCGGTCTCGCAACGCGATTTTAAGGCCTCGCGCCGTTCAATCGGCCATGCTTTCCCACCTTCCAGACGGCGTCTATAGTTTGTCCTATCGCTTCCCAGCCGACGCCGAGGTCGGCGCGACTGGATTGGCTATCGTGCGCAACAGCGACATCTTCGGTTCCGACGCCGCCGGCGGCGTCTTCAAGGCACGTCAGAACAGGCGAACCGGCGAAGTCCGAGGAACGATTTCCCTGCCCCCCGATGGCGAAATGATCACGGGGCAGCGCGCCGGACCGCAGGGCATGGACATCGAAGTCAAAGCCGCTCCCATGGTCGGCAGCGAAGGCCTCTGCTTCGTCGTGGATCTGGCAGGAAGCCAGGTCGCGATCGAAGCGTCGTACGTCGGCCCGTTACCCGCCGGCTTGCCGACGGCCGCCGAACTGGCGCGATCATGACCGCATCCAGCGACCGTCGCGTGCTGCTCGGCGAAATCACCACCGTCCACGGCGTCAAGGGCGAGGTCGTGATCCGATCCTATACGGCGGACCCGCTCGCGGTCGCTGACTACGGCCCCTTGAGCACGGACGGCAGCGATCGAACTTTCATAATCGACGCGGCGCGCGCGACCCCGAAAGGCGTCGTAGCTCGCGTAGCCGGCGTGTCCGATCGCAATGCGGCCGAGGCGCTGCGTGGCGTCAAACTCTACGTTTCGCGCGACGCGATGCCCGAAGCGGAAGATGGGACGTTCTACTTTATGGACCTGGTCGGCCTTCGCGCTGTCGATGTCGATGGCCAAGAGTTCGGCAAGATCACCGCAGTCCATAACTTCGGGGCGGGTGACATCATCGAGGTCACGTTCGTCTCCGAAGGGAAGTCGACGAGTGAACTCGTGCCGTTCACCGACGAACATGTGCCGAACGTCGATATCGCTGCGGGGCGCGCGACAGTTCTTCTTCCGGCCCAGACCGACGATGACGGTGACGACTCTGGTGCCGATGCCGCACAAGACGGCGAATAGAGAAAGGCCAACCGGTTTGACGCGGCTGGCCTCTATTATTGACTAAAACCCTAAGGCAGCCGGTGCCTCAGCAGGCTTCGGCGAACGGGAACTCGCTCTGGGCGGCCGGCGGGTTGGCCGACGGGAATGCGATGATGTTGGTCGATCCGTCCATGTCGATCCCGGGGCGGCGCTTGCGGAACCAGCGCAGCGACGTGTTCATCAGCACAGCCTCGTCCTTGACGGCCTGAATCAGGAGCCCGTCGTTGTCGTCGAGCAGGCCCCAGAGGCCGGAGGCGATGGTTTCCTCCGCCTCTTCCGAGCGGACGTACCAGGTCTGTTCGAGCGGGCGCGCCCAGCTGGTGCCGAGCGTCATGATGGCTTGGGCAACCACGTGCTTGTCGAGGTGGGGCTTGGCGAGATCGTAGGAGATCAAATAGGTGCGCATGGGGGCTCTCCTCAGGATGGGGGCTGGTTTTGGGGCACAACGCTCAAGGGGAAGCGAGCGAGAACATAAAAGGAACATGACTGACTCGCTCACTCGCGTCCAGTATCAGTTCCATTTTTGTTCACGGCATGGGTGAAGTGCGGAGAGACGGTGTTCGAGGTTGCCGAGGACACCGCGGAAATTATCCTGGAGGTTCGAAAAAGCTCAATTGAGCGGGATCCGTTTCGCGCGAAATGCGGCGATGGGCGCCATAATCGCAGCGGCCCTCAAGGGTTGGATAGCGAACCCGAAAAAGCGCCATCGCGTCACTGCGGCTGCCGGGAAAGCGGCGTTCTTCCCATATTTCGTAGAGACGGCGCGGATCGCACCGGTAGCGGCGAACGAGATCGATCGGGCGCGTGCGCAGCCAGCGCGCAATCCAGATGTCGACGGCGTCGGCCCTCGTCAGGGCGCACGCGGGAGAAGGCACAACGCCGGCTTTGAAGCCTGCGGCAACCGAGGTGACGGCCTCTTCCGGTACGATACCAAACACAACACATATCCCAGCTGCGAGCACTGCTTGCGGGCAGCCCTTGACGCAAGACGCGAAAGGCGATTGATCGCCCACAAAGATAGCAATCTGATGGCCTTCGGTGGTCATCCAGCCTAGGCGCCTCCCTTGATCCTGTTCCCTGCCATTGATCTCAAAGACGGCCAGTGCGTGCGTTTGAAGCTCGGCGAGATGAGCGAAGCGACCGTGTTCAACGACGATCCGGCGGCTCAGGCGCGCACGTTCCAGGACCAGGGCTTCCAGTATCTGCACATCGTCGATCTCAACGGCGCGTTCGCGGGCAAGCCAGCCAACGCGCCGGCGGTCGAGGCGATCCTCAAGGCGATCACGATGCCGGCGCAGCTGGGTGGCGGAATACGCGATCTGGCGACGATCGAGACGTGGCTCGCGAAGGGCATCCGCCGCGTCATCCTCGGCACCGTTGCCGTCCGCGATCCCGGATTGGTGCGCGAAGCCTGCGCGAAATTTCCCGGGCGCATAGCGGTCGGCATCGACGCACGCGGCGGCAAGGTGGCCGTCGAGGGCTGGGCGGAGACGAGCGAACTGTCCGCCATCGATCTGGCGCGCCGCTTCGAAGATGCCGGGGTGTCCGCCATCATCTACACCGACATTGACCGGGACGGCGTGCTTGCCGGGCTGAACCTGCCGGCCACCGCGGAACTGGCGCGCGCCAGCGGCATTCCGGTGATCGCATCTGGTGGGCTGGCGTCGATGGCCGACATCGAGGCACTGACCAAACCCGAATATCGCATCCTCGAAGGTGCGATCAGTGGACGGGCGCTGTACGATGGCCGGATCGATGCCCGCGAGGCGTTGCGTGTGCTGGCGGCGGCCGCATAGGAACTCATGCTCAAGAACCGCATCATTCCCTGTCTCGACGTGAAGGACGGGCGCGTCGTGAAAGGCGTCAACTTCGTCGACCTGATCGACGCGGGCGATCCCGTGGAAGCCGCGGCCGCCTATGATGCCGCAGGCGCCGACGAACTGTGCTTCCTCGACATTACCGCCAGTCACGAGAACCGCGACACGATCTTCGATATCGTCGAGCGCACCGCCGAGCGGTGCTTCATGCCGCTGACGGTGGGTGGCGGCGTTCGCACGGTCGACGACATCCGCAAACTGCTCGAGGCCGGCGCCGACAAAGTGTCGATCAACACCGCGGCCGTGACCCGCCGCGAGTTCGTGCGCGAGGGCTCGGAGAAGTTCGGGTCGCAGTGCATCGTCGTTGCAATCGACGCCAAGCGCGTTTCGGCGGACGGCGCGCCCGACCGGTGGGAAATCTTCACGCATGGCGGACGCAAGCCCACGGGGCTCGACGCAATCGAATTCGCGCGCGAGGTCGTATCGCTGGGGGCCGGC
>JAKAXS010000298.1 GCA_021816505.1 Pseudomonadota bacterium | reverse complement strand
AACGCCGTGAAGGTCACGCTCGGTCCCAAGGGCCGCAACGTCGTCATCGAGAAGTCGTTCGGCGCACCCCGCACCACCAAGGACGGCGTAACCGTCGCCAAGGAAATCGAACTCGAAGACCGCTTCGAGAACATGGGCGCGCAGATGGTGCGCGAAGTCGCCTCGAAGACCAACGACGTCGCCGGCGACGGCACGACGACCGCGACCGTTCTGGCCCAGGCCATCGTGCGCGAGGGCTTGAAGTCGGTAGCTGCCGGCATGAACCCGATGGATCTGCGCCGCGGCATCGACAAGGCAGTCGCCCAGGTCATCGCCGAGATCGCGAAGAAGGCGAAGAAGGTCAAGAACTCGGGCGAGATCGCCCAGGTCGGCACCATCTCCGCCAACGGCGAAAAGGCCATCGGCGACATGATTGCCGAAGCCATGCAGAAGGTCGGCAACGAGGGTGTCATCACCGTTGAAGAGGCCAAGGGTCTCGAAAGCGAACTCGACGTCGTCGAAGGCATGCAGTTCGACCGCGGCTATCTCTCGCCGTACTTCATCACCAACGCCGACAAGATGATCGCCGAACTCGACGATCCCTACATCCTGATCCACGAGAAGAAGTTGTCGAGCCTGCAAACGCTGCTTCCGGTTCTCGAAGCCGTCGTACAGACCGGCAAGCCGCTGCTCATCATCGCCGAAGAAGTCGAAGGCGAGGCGCTCGCAACGCTCGTCGTCAACAAGCTGCGCGGCGGCCTGAAGATCGCGGCAGTCAAGGCACCGGGCTTCGGCGACCGCCGCAAGTCCATGCTGGAAGACATCGCCGTTCTGACGGGCGGCCAGACGATCTCGGAAGATCTCGGCATCAAGCTGGAGAACGTCACGCTGGACATGCTCGGCCGCGCCAAGCGCGTATCGATCACGAAGGAAGACACGACCATCGTCGACGGTACGGGCAAGAAGAAGGACATCGAAGCCCGCGTCGGCCAGATCAAGGCCCAGATAGAGGAGACCACCTCGGACTACGACAAGGAGAAGCTGCAGGAGCGCCTGGCGAAGCTGGCCGGCGGTGTTGCGGTGATCAAGGTCGGTGGCGCGACGGAAGTCGAAGTGAAAGAGCGCAAGGACCGCGTCGACGACGCGCTGAACGCCACGCGTGCAGCTGTCGAAGAAGGCGTCGTTCCCGGCGGCGGCGTGATGCTGCTGAAGGCATCGCAGGCCATCACCGTCAAGGGCGACAATGCCGATCAGGATGCTGGCATCGCCATCGTCCGCAAGGCGCTGCAGGCTCCGATCCGCCAGATCGCCGAGAACGCCGGCGTCGAAGGCTCGCTGGTCGTCGGCAAGGTGCTGGAGACCAAGGGCGCCGACTTCGGCTACGACGCGCAGAAAGGCGAATACGGCGACATGATCGAAAAGGGCATCATCGATCCCGCCAAGGTCGTGCGTACGGCCCTGCAGGACGCGGCTTCGATCGCCGGCCTGATGATCACCACCGAGGCCGCCATCGCCGAAGCGCCGAAGAAGGACGACGGTCATTCACACGGCGGCGGAATGGGCGGCATGGGTGGAATGGGCGGCATGATGTAAGCCCAGTCGCACGTCACGCATGAAAAGGGCGCCGGTTGTCGTGACCGGCGCCCTATTTCGTTCCGATGATCGCAATCAGGACCCGCGCAGCCTGCGCAACCGCTTGTCATCGGATTTCAGCACTTCGGCCTCGCCTTCGAAGCGCACACCCAGCGTATCCTGCAGACGGCGCACCACGACCGCGCGCCAAAGTTTCCGCTGGGCCGAATAAAACAGGTCGAACGCGTCTGGTACCTTGTCGTGCACCAAAAGCAGCGCCCCGGTATCAGACAGATCCATAAGGATGCAGGACACGACCTTGGCCGGATCGTCGAACATGATGCGGCCAACCTTGCGGACTTTTGCGCGATCGCCTCCACGGCGCTCCACTTTCCTACTGCCTGCGTCTGGCCGCTTCATCGATCCTCGCTCGTTAGCCGTATACTGAACACAATTTAGACGCGAGAATCGACCGGCGCCAAGTCGCCATTTTGCCGGAGCGCCGCACAAAATCCACGCCGCGGTGCTCAAGCTTCCGGCGCGATGTAGCGCGGGAACACGCCGGTCGGGACCGGAATCGGCGTTCCGGGCTCGAGGCGCTGGCCCAGCGCAGAAAACGACCGTGCCTCCGCCGCCTGCCCCAGCGCGTCGAGCAACTTGGCGGCAGATTGCGGCATGACCGGCGCGGCCAGGATCGCCACCTGCCGGACCACTTCCGCGGTCACATAAAGGATGGTCCCCATGCGCTCGGGATCGGTTTTCTTCTTGGCCCACGGCTCTTCACCCGCGAAGTAGCGGTTGGTCTCGCCGACGACGGCCCAAACGGCGTCGAGATAGCGCGTGATCGCCTGCCGATCCATGGCCTCGCGCGCCTTGGCGAGCATGCCATCGGCGGCCGCCAGCATCGCCTCATCCGCCGGCGTGAACGCACCCGGCTGCGGTACTTGGCCATCGCAATTCTTCGCAACCATCGACAGCGAACGCTGTGCGAGGTTACCCAGATCATTGGCAAGGTCCGCATTGATGCGGTTGGCGATCGCCTCCGGCGAGTAGTTGCCGTCCTGCCCGAACGACACCTCGCGCAGGAAGAAGTAGCGCATCTGATCGAGCCCATACGCAGCCACGAGATCGAACGGATCGACGACGTTGCCGACCGATTTCGACATCTTCTCGCCCCGGCTCAGAACGAAGCCATGACTGAATATGCGCTTCGGCAGCGCGATCCCGGCGGACATCAGAAACGCCGGCCAGTAGACCGCGTGAAAGCGCGTGATGTCTTTGCCGATCACGTGCACGTCGGCCGGCCAATAACGCGTCCACTGGTCCGCCGTCTCGTTGGGAAAGCCAACGGCCGTGATGTAATTGGTCAGCGCATCGACCCAGACGTACATGACGTGCTTGGGACCGTTCTCGCCGCCAACGCGATCCGCGCTCGGTTGCGGCACCGGGATGCCCCAGTCCAGCGTCGTGCGCGAGATCGACAGGTCTTCCAGACCGCCCTTCACGAAGCTGACGATCTCGTTGCGCCGCTCCGGTGGCAGAATGAAATCGGGGTTCGCTTCGTAGTGCGCGAGCAGCTTGTCTTGGTACGACGACAGCCGGAAGAAGTATGTCTCCTCCTCCGTCCATTCCACCGGCGTACCCTGCGGTCCGCGCCGCACCCCGTCGTCGCCGACGGTCGTCTCGGTCTCGTTGTAGAAGGCCTCGTCGCGCACCGAGTACCAGCCGGCATACGCCTTCAGGAAGATGTCGCCATTCTTCTCCATACGCCGCCAGATCTCTTCCGCCGCCGCGTAGTGGCGCGGCTCGGTCGTGCGGATGAAATCGTCGTTCGATAGGCCGAGCGTCGTCGCCATCTCGCGAAACCGCGCCGAGTTCTTGTCGGCCAGCTCGCGCGGCGAGACATTCAGCTTCGTCGCCGTCTGCCGCATCTTGAGCCCGTGCTCGTCGGTTCCCGTGAGAAAGAACACGTCGCGGCCGTCCGCGCGTTCGAAGCGCGCGATCACGTCCGTGGCGATCGCTTCATACGCATGCCCGATGTGCGGCTCGCCGTTGGGATAGGAGATGGCCGTTGTGATGTAGAACTTCTGCTGTCCGCTCATGGACGCGTGACCTCGTTCGAGAATTGGGGAAAGCTGGTCGCAGTGGCGCGGGTACTGCGCTTCACATTCGGAAGGCCGGATTGGCGATTGTCGCGAACCAAATCATGCGTCGGCGAAGCTTTCGGGAAATGCGTTTCGTCAGGCCGCCTTGCTGCCGGCTGCGGCCGCGATCCGCTGAAAAGTCCCCATGATCAGGGATTTGCGATCGAGGTTGAGCAGCAGGACGTCGGCCTTCTCAACGACGATTGTTTCCCACAAGCCGGCCCAGGTGGCAAGCGAGCCCTCCGGGATCAGCCGCTTCGCCAGCGTCACGTCGTCCGGCTCCGCTCCGGGAACCCCGGCCCGCGCGCGGATCAGCCGGGACAACAGCGAGAGCAACAGCTCGTAGAAAAGCTCGAACTTCTGTTCGGCGGCCGTGCCGCCAAGCTCGTCCGACAGTGTGTGCACGGCCGTCGAATCCAGCTTCGGCAGGCCGGAAAGCAGATCTGAGATGCGCTTCTGCAGCGCAATCCCCCCGCCGCCGCGCAGGCTCAAGAGGCGCCGGACGCTGCCTTCCGCAAGGCGTTCCAGAATAGCCCATTCGCTCGGCGCCGGCAGCGAGTCGGTCACCTCCTCCGTGCTGGCCGTCAGCGCCTGCCGCACTGCCTGCCGGAGCGGTTCGGAGGACAGCGCCGGCAGATCCAGAACGCGACAGCGCGATCTGATCGTCGGCAGCAATCGCCCGGGCTCGGATGTCAGCAACAGGAATATGGTCCGCACAGG
>JAKAXS010000297.1 GCA_021816505.1 Pseudomonadota bacterium | reverse complement strand
GAGCCGCCACCGATCTTCCACTGGTCGCCAGTCCACGTCTTGAGCGACGAGTCCTTGCCGACCGGCTTGCCGAGAGACATCGTCTTCTCGGGGTCGAACAGGATTTGGTCGTCCGGACCAGACGTATAGGCGCGCCACTTCTGCTTGCCGGTGGCGATGTCGTAGCCGGTCACGTGGCAGGGAACGCCGAATTCAGCGCCCGACATTCCGACGATCACGGTATCCTTGATGACGATGGGAGCCATCGTCCCCGTCTCGCCCTTCTTGGGATCGCCGTTCACGGCCTTCCAGACTTCCTTGCCGGTCTTCGCGTCAAGCGCGACGACCGTCGTGTCGGCCTGATACATGAAGAGTTTGCCGTCCGCGTACTGCAGCCCGCGGTTGACGTTATCGCAGCAGAGCACGCCCTGGACCGTCGGGTCCTGCTTCGGCTCGTACTTCCAGACGATCTTGTTGTCGTCATCGAGGTTGAGAGCGAAGACGTTGTTCGGGAACGCCGTGTGAAGGTACATCATGTTGCCGATCACGAGGGGCGAACCCTCATGGCCACGCAGCACGCCGGTCGAGAACGACCAGGCGACCTTCATGTCTTTGACGTTCTTGGTGTTGATCTGACTGAGCTTCGAGTAGCGGGTGGCTGAGTAATCGCCCGCCTGCATGGCCCAATTTTTCGAATCGCTTGCGTTCTTCGTGGCATCGTCGTTGGCAAACGCCGGGACAGACATTGCCCCCGCGATGGCCACGGCTACGCCGCATCCACGCCTTGAGATCATGGACTCTTCCTCCTGGTTGTCTTTTGATCGTGTTGCGACGCGGTGCTTAGGTGCGGACGACACATGAGTGCCAGTTCATCCGCGCGTGTTCAGGTTTCTTTGCCCAGCCCCGTGCCGTTTTCACCCGCTCACTAGAGCGTGAACGAAAGTTGATGCATAGATCCACACCGGCTGAAATTGATAAGTCCACGGCAGGAAGACTGACTGCATTGAGCGAGCTGAAGCTACGCGCGACGGCACCCTGCTAGCGCGCAGCAGAGTCCGTTCCGGCCGCGCAAGTGCGCATCGTTCAAATTGAAAGGGCGCCTCGCCGCGTCAGAAATTTGCGCCGCGATTGTAGCTTTCGATGAGTTCGTTGTAGTCGCGCAGCAAGCGATCGGGTGAACCCTCGATCATCCACCCGCTGCCCGCGTCGAGCATCATCTTGTCGCCCTGGCTGTAGGGGACCTTGTCGCGGATGCGGCGCATCAGCTGCTTGCCCGTGACGAGCAGCGACTTGGCGCTGCCGACGAAGCTGGAACCGATCTTGCTGTCCTTGTTGGCTTGCGCATAGGCCTCCGTCGCGTTGGCGATGGCCTCGTATTCGCCGAGCGCTTCGGTGATCTTCTTGAGATCCGGCTTGGCGGTCTTCTGCGCGCTCATCAGGCGCTTGGCGCGCATCATCAGCGACTGCACGTGGTAGCGATCCTTCTGGCCTTCCGTTTTCTCGATCTCGGCAAGCTCTTCGACCGCGCGTTTGTCCTGGATGACGTCGAGGCCGTCGCGTAGTTTCTGGTCCGCGCTCGCGAAGGCGTCCCACGCTGCGACGAGGCGCGGGTGCAACGCCTTGCCCTTGGCCATCTTGTCGTCCTTGTAGTTCTCCTGCTCGTAATAGTCGTCGGTCTCTTTCAGTAGTGGCTCGAGCGTGGTGACCGCCTCGACATAGGCCGAAGCCGCGGCCTCCAACTCGGCATCGCGCGGCTCGAGCGCATTGGCCTTCTCCACGCCAGCCTTGCAGTCGGCCGTGTCGTAGATGGTGTAGGTGCCGTAGATGATCCGTTCCTTGCCGGTCGGGCCGTTCTTGCCAACCCAGCTGAAGTAACGTGCGCGGGAATCATATGAGCGTTCTGACAGCCGATTGATGCACTCCACATAGGCGTTGATCTTCTGCGTCTGAGCCGAGGTCCCGTCTTGGGCAGAGGCGGCAGCATGGCAAAGCAGCAAGCCGAGAACCGCGCTGGTGGACGAGGCAAGCGCACGGACGATTGTCATCGGGTCAACTCCAAGTGTGGCATCGGGATCCGCATACATCATGGAGGGCACAGCGTCACCACGACAAGCGGCGATGGTTTCAATTTGGCAAAAACGCGCTGGCGACGTGCTCAGGGAAGCACGGAGGCTTGGCGCAGCGTGTCGCACGCCTTGATGCGGTGCAGACTGGGTTGAGACGGCAAGCGGTCGCGCGGGACGCATGCCGTTACGCCCGCCTTCGTCGCGGCTTCGACGAACAGGTTCGCCATGCGCTCGGGGTATCCGCCGTTGTCGCTCAGGTATTTCTCGACGGTCCAGGCGGGATCGGCGCGGGTCAAGGCTTGGGCTGCGGTCTCAGCTTCGGCCATGCGGTCTGACATCGCCGCGGCAGCCGCCAGATAGGCGAGGTCCAGCGGCTGGGGCTTGGCGACAAGCTTCGAATGCTTGATGGATTTGTCGAAGCGGCGCGCGAAGAAATAAGCGTAGCGCAGACCCTGGTTGTACCACCCCGGGTAATTCGGATTGAGCTGCAAGGCGCGATCCGCCAGCGCGGCGGCCCTGTCTGGCTGATCGATCCTGGGCAGATACCACGCGATGAGGATCAGGACGTCAGCGTTGTTCGGGGCAAGGCCTTCGGCCTTCGCGAACTGGTCGAGCGCCTGGTCGGTCATGTCGCGATAGGCATAGGCGTGGCCCAGCACCAATTGCGCCTCGCCGTCATTGGGATCGAGCCTCGCGGCCTTGCGGGCCGCGTCCATGTGCTTCGCGAGGTTCTGCTCCGCCGACTGAATGCCGAAGTCGATCCTGTATTCGTAGATGTAGCAAAGAGCGATGTAGGCACGGGTGAGTTGAGGATCGACCGTAAGCGCCTTGAGGAACAGCTCCTCTGCGCGGGCGAGCGCCGCTTCCGAGACGACGCCGTCCGCTTCCGCGTGTTTTGCTTCGAGGCCGAGGAGATAGTTTTCGTAAGCCGTCAGGCTCTCGGGCAGCTTGCGCCGAACGCCAGATTGCTCGGCTTGCGTGAGCGCGCCACCATAGCCCGTCAGCGTGGCGACGATCTTCTCGCTCACATCGCGCTGGACGGAAAATAGATCGGTCGCTGGCCGATCGTAGCGCGACGACCAGGCGTGTCCGCCCGTTGCTGCGTCGATCAGCTGGGCCGCAACACGGATCTGTCCATTGCTCTCCTGGATGCTGCCTTCGAGCACGTATTTCGTCCCGAGCTCGCGACCGATGTCGCGGACGTCCTTGCCCTTGCCACGATAGACCTCCGTCGAATTGCGGGCGACGACGAACAGGCCGCGCGCATGCGACAGGTCGGTGATAACGTCGTCGGTGAGACCGTCGGCGAAGCGCGTCCAGTTCGGGTCGTTGCCGATATTCGCAAAGGGCAGAACCGCGATCGTCGGCCTCTCGATGAGCGGTGCCGGCGGCGACAGCCACCGCCATGTTCCGACGCCAATCACCACGAACAGCGCGGCTGCGGCGAGAACGGGCCATATCACGCGCTTTGGACGCCATGGCGTGGCTAGATCTGGATGAAGCCCGGGCGTGGCAGAGCTAACGTCGGCTTCTTGAGGATGTCCGGCGTCAGCGATCCGAATGTCCGGTTTGTAACTGCCTTTGGGCAAGCTGATCGTGACCGGATCGTTGCGTCCTTCGCCGTCGTAATATTCTCGCAGCTTGTCTCGCAGGCGGCCCGCTTCGATGCGAACCACCGGATCGACGGCGGGATCGAAATCCGCCGAACGTTCGAAGATCTCCGTGGCGATGGTGTAGCCCTTGAGGCGATCGCTTCGACCGGCCAAGGCCTCGGTGACGAGGAATTCGAGAAAGCGGCGACGGCGTTGCGACTGCCCGAAGACCGCGCTGCGGCCCATGCGGTCAAGCTGTGCGCGGACCGCACTTTGCTCGTCTTCGCTGAAGCAGCGCTGTGAATTTTCGCTCACATGACGAATTCCGAAATAGACAAATGAAATCAGTCTGACGTGAAAAGCATTCGAGCAATTTGATACGGTTACATACTTGGATCAAGCCGGCTCGGCTGTCACGATTTTCATGGCGCTGGCGAAGACGATTGTCTGAATTTTCATCACCTGACGATTGCACCAAGACTTCGTCAGCGCTCCGAGGTCGCCCGCGGCACAAGCGGGCTTTTGCCTGAAAGGAGCCGACACATGCGAACGAACCTGTTCATCTCTGCGGCCGTCGCCGCACTCCTGGCCCTGCCTCAAGTCGCGAGCGCGGGCGAAATCATCGATGTCGCGGGCACCATGGGGTGCGTGATCGACAAGTGGGACGAATCCGAGCCGGGGAAGGGGCGCAAACTGGTCGACTATGCGGGACGATGCATCATCATTCCCGACGACGCGGCCGTCCAGAAGAACGCCGAGGATTGCGTCGGGAAGTACGAGTACATGCCCGATGGATCCG